>NZ_JBFUJD010000007.1:0-116930 GCF_056401555.1 Caulobacter sp. P4_E5 | reverse complement strand
ACTTCAATGGAAGGCTCGGGATTTTCCGGCTAGCGGTGAAACCACTCACCCTCCCACCGCTTCGCGGCGGGCCCCTCCCTCTCTCTCAGAGAGAGGGATTCCGGATGTCCGTTTCCCACCCGTTGCGGACTCATCGAGATTGGTGTGAGCCTCACGATATGGCCGGTTTGAGCTTTGCAGCGAAATTTAGGGCCGCCCAGCCAAAATGGTCGCGATGGCTGCTCTGGCTCGTCGGTCTCCCAGCTGGGGCGATTGCAGGTTTCGCCATTTTGCGAACAACCGATGGCGGGGCGCTGCCGGCATGGGGCGCCTGTGCTTTTGTCGCGTTCGCAGTGATCTGCGCTATCCAATGGGTATTCTATCTTCAGCGAAAAGCTGAATAGCCTCACCTTAGGTCTGTGCATCGCCCCAGGTAGAATTCTGCCGGCGCCACCAACGCCCCCACCGCACCCCTTCGCCGCACCCCGCTTGCCCCCGCCCGATTCCCATCCCACCTTCGCAAGATGAGTGACCGTTCGACCGGCCTGGCCCCTTCGAAGCTGACCGCGGTCCTGGGGCCCACCAATACCGGCAAGACGCACCTGGCCGTCGAGCGGATGCTGGGGCACGCCTCGGGGATGATCGGTCTGCCGCTGCGCCTGCTGGCGCGCGAGATCTACGACCGGATCGTCAAGCTGCGCGGCAAGGCCAGCGTCGCCCTGATCACCGGCGAGGAGAAGATCGTCCCGGCCCGGGCGGCCTATTTCGTCTGCACGGTCGAGGCCATGCCGCTGGGCCGCGAGGTCGATTTCCTGGCCGTCGACGAGATCCAGCTGTGCGCCGATCCCGAGCGCGGCCACATCTTCACCCACCGGCTGCTGCACGCGCGCGGCAAGTTCGAAACCATGTTCCTGGGGGCCGGGACCATGGCCCACCTGGTCCGCCGCCTGCTGCCGGACGCCGAGATCGTCGGGCGCGAGCGGTTCTCGAACCTGTCCTATGCCGGCTCCAAGAAGCTGACCCGCCTGCCGCGGCGGACGGCGATCGTCGCCTTCTCCACCGACGCGGTCTACGCCATCGCCGAGCTGATCCGCCGGCAGCGCGGCGGGGCCGCCGTGGTGATGGGGTCCTTGAGCCCCCGCACCCGCAACGCCCAGGTCGCCCTCTACCAGTCGGGTGAGGTCGACTTCCTGGTGGCCACCGACGCCATCGGCATGGGCCTGAACATGGACGTCGACCACGTGGCCTTCGCGGGCCTGCGCAAGTTCGACGGCAAGCGCACCCGCTGGCTGTATCCGCAAGAGGTCGGCCAGATCGCCGGCCGGGCGGGCCGCTACACCCGCGACGGCACCTTCGGGGTGACCGGCGACTGCGAGGAGATCGACGAGGACCTGGTCGAGGCGGTCGAGAACCACACCTTCGAGCCGATCATCGGGGCCGAATGGCGCAACGCCCGGCTGGACTTCGGCTCGCTGCCCGGCCTGCTGCGGTCGCTGGCCGAGACGCCGCGCCGCAATGGCCTGTCGCTGTCRCAGGAGGCGCTGGACGAGCGCACCTTGCGGGCCCTGGCCAAGCAGGAGGACGTGGTCGCCCGCTGCAAGGCCGACCGCTCGGCCCTGCTCCGGCTATGGGACGTCTGCCAGACGCCGGACTTCCGCAAGACCACCGACGACGACCACCAGCGCATGGCGCGCACCCTGTTCGACGACCTGACCACCGGCCGCAAGCGCCTGCCCGAGGACTGGGTCGGCGGCCAGTTCAAGGCGCTGGACCGGGTGGACGGCGAGATCGACAGCCTGGCCGCGCGGCTGTCGGGCGTGCGGACGCTGTCCTACATCGCCAACCGTCCCGACTGGGTCGCCAATCCCGCCCACTGGCAGGGCCTGACCCGCCAGCTGGAGGACCGGATCAGCGACACCCTGCACGAAAAGCTGATGGCCCGGTTCATCGACCGGCGCACCAGCGTGCTGATGAAGCAGCTGGGCGAGCGCGAGACCCTGCTGGCCGGCGTCGGCCAGGGCGGCGAGGTCACGGTCGAGGGCCACCTGGTCGGCCATCTGGCCGGCGTGACCTTCACCCCCGAGAAGGGCGCCTCGCCGCTGGAGGAAAAGGCCCTGCGCAACGCCGCCCAGCGCGCGGTCGGGCCCGAGATCGCCCGCCGCCTGGGCGTGCTGGCCAGCGAGGCCGACGACGCCTTCGCCCTGACCCCGGACGGCGCGATCCTGTGGCGCGGCGAGATCGCCGGCGCGGTGCGTCACGACCTGCCGCTGCTGGCGCCCCGCGCCCGGCTGCTGGGCGATCTGGGTCCCCTGCACGCCCGCGAGCGGGCCGAGCGGCGACTGGACGCCTTCCTGGCCGGCGAGGTCGACCGCGCCCTGGCGCCGCTGCGCAAGCTGGAGCGGGCCCTGGCCGGCGGCGAGCTTCGCGGCCTGCCGCGCGGCATCGCCCACCGCCTGCTGGAGGCCGGCGGTGTGCTGGACAAGGGTCCGGTCGATCCGGAGCTGAAGGCCTTGAGCCAGGGCGAGCGCCGCACCTTGAAGAGCCTGGGCGTGCGGATCGGGGCGTTCAGCCTCTACTGCCCCGGCGTGCTGAAGGCCGAGGCCGTGGCCTGCGCCCGGGCGCTGAACCCGTCCGGCTGGCGCGGGGCGCTGACCACGCTGGAGGTTCTGCCCAAGCCCGAACCCTCGCCGCGCGAGCTGTCGGCCAGCGGCCTGCGCGCCGTCGCCGGCTTCAGCGTGCCGGTCGAGGCGCTGGAAACGCTGGACGCCCTGCTGCGGGCCGAGCAGCGGCCCGGCGGGGTGGTCGTGACCGAGGCCTCGCTGGAGACGCTGGGCTGGACCGCGCCCCAGGCCTCGGCCGTGCTGCGGGCCCTGGACTACACCCCGGCCATCCGCGCCAAGCCCGACGCGCCGATCGTCTGGAAGCGGCGCGGCGCGGCCAGGCTGGAGCAGAAGCCGGTCAAGGCGCGGCCGGACTCGCCGTTCGCCGCCCTGGCCAAGCTGACCGAGCCGCCGCCCCGGCGGGCGCGGCCCAAGCGCCGTAAGCCGGCTCCCAAGCAGGCCGCGTCATGACGGAGGCGACGCACGACGCCGCCAAGGATTCGGTGCGGGCGGACATCTGGCTGTGGCGGGCCCGCTTCTTCAAGACCCGCTCCCTGGCCGCCCGGTTCGTCGACGAGGGCCGGATCCGCCTGACCCGGTCGGGGACCGAGAGCCGCGTCGACAAGCCCTCGCGGACGGTCAAGCCCGGCGACCTCCTGGTGTTCGGCCTGGCCGGCCGGCTGATCGCGGTGCGGGTGCTGGACTGCGGCGAAAGGCGCGGCCCCGCCACGGAGGCGCGCGGGCTATACGAGACGGTGCAGGGGTAGACCTTCGCTCCTGATCCGCTACCCTAGGTCATCACGGGGCAGGAGCTTAACCATGACGCGTCTCCTTCCTCGCCTTCTCGGGCTGGCCCTAGCCGGCTTCACCGTCGCCGCCGCGCCGGCGCTCGCCGAAACCCGCACGCCGATCCGCACCTTCGACCTGCCACAGCTGCAGCGCATGGGCGTGGCCCTCTACCGGCAGGACCTGTCGGCCTGGCGCGCCACCGACGCCGTGGCGGCCAAGGTCCCCGACCTGGCGGCCGCCGGCCTCAAGGGCTGGCTGGTCGAGGACGACGGCAAGGTCGCCAAGGTCCGCTTCCTGCGCGACCTCGGCCAAGGTCTGGAGGTCGGCTACGACGTCGACGTCAGCGCCAAGGGCGTCGGCCCGGTCACCCAGCCGAAGAATCGCGAGCTGACCGGCGAGGAGCGGGCGATGTTCGCCGCGCGCCAGACCGCCGCGTCCTTCATGTCCGGCGCGTGCCGGCCCGGCTACAACAGCGCGGTGATCAAGGATCCGGACGGCGACGGCTGGCTGGTCTGGATGCTGGCGCCCAGCCCCGGCCAGGGCGTCATTCCGGTCGGCGGCCACTACCGCTTCACGATCAGCGCCGACGGCTCGACGGTCGAGGAGCGCGACGCCCTGTCGGCCAGCTGCCTGACCATCGCCCAGCCCAAGCTGCCGCCCGGCGCCAAGACCGAGGGCATGGTGGTCTCGCACGTGGTGTCGCCGACCCCGCTCGAGACCCACGTATTTCTGAGCCTGCTTTACCGCCAGCCGATGTACGTCACCACCGGCAAGGGCGAGCTATGGGTGGTCGGCAGCGGCCAGATCGCGCCCGTGCAGCTCAAGCCGTAGACATCGCGCTCCAGCGGCGACGGGCCGCGATATTTCCACGGTCCCGCCGGCGCCGTGATACGGCTGACGGGCCCGCAACGTCCGAGAGCCCGCCATTGTCCGATCCAGAGTCCGCGCCCCACGTCTGGAACACCGAGCAGCTCCGGCGAGCGGTCGAGGCGGCGGGCGTGGCCCTTTGGTCCTGGAATGTCGACACCGATCAGTTGGTCATGGACACGCTGGGCTACGGCCTATGGGGCGTGCCGGTCACAACGGCGGTCTGCTTCGAGGACCTGTCCGCCCACATCCACCCCGCCGATCGCGATCGGGTCCGCGCCGCGTTCGCGGCGACGCGCGGGATCGTCGGCTCCTATGAGATCGACTTCCGGATCCTGGTCGAAGACGATGTCCGATGGATTTCGGCGCGCGGACAAGGCGACGACGCCGGCATGATCGGCCGTGTCATGGTCGGTGTGTTTCTCGACGTCACCGGTCGCAAGCAGGCCGAGGAAGCCAACGAACTGCTGGCGGGCGAGATGAGCCACCGGGTCAAGAACCTGCTGACCATCGCCTCGGCCCTGACGGCGATCACCTCGCGCTCGACCGAGACAGCGACGGACATGGCGCGCGAATTGACCGACCGGCTGACGGCCCTGGGCCGCGCCCACGATCTCGTTCGGCCCATTCCTGGCCAAGAGGGCAAGGCGGCGCTGCTCGGCGATCTGCTCTCGGTCCTGCTGGCGCCCTACGACGACCTGGGCGCTTTCAGCGGACGCATTCGGGTGTCCGTCCCGCGGATGGGCGTCGGAGAGGCGGCGGCCACGACGCTGGCCCTGGTCATCCATGAGCTGGCCACGAATTCCCTGAAATATGGAGCCTTGTCGGTCGCCGCCGGCACGCTGGATGTCTCGTGCACCGCTCAGGACCAGGACGTCGTGGTGGTCTGGACCGAACGTGGCGGCCCGCCGGTCAAGCCGCCCGAGGGATCGGGGTTCGGCAGCAAGATGGTCGTCAGGGGCATGTCGACCCAACTGGGCGGTTCGATCGCCTATGACTGGCCCACCCACGGGGTGATCGCCACCTTGCGGATGCTCAAGGATCGCCTCGCGACCTGATCGCGCCAGTAGACGTAAGGCCCACACCCAAACCGCCGCGCCCGCCGCTAGATCGTAAAGCTCTCGAGGAACGCCGCCACCTGGTCCGCCGGCATCGGGCGGCCGAAGTGATAGCCTTGCACCTGGTCGCAGCCGTAGTGCTCCAGCGCCTTCAGCTGGGCGGCGTCCTCGACGCCCTCGGCCACCACCTTCATGCCCATCGAGGTGCCCAGGGTGATGACGGCCTTCACGATCGCCTCGTCCTCGGTGTTCTGGACGAAGGACTTGTCGATCTTCAGGCGGTCGATCGGGAACTGGCGCAGGTTGGCCAGGCTGGCATAGCCGGTGCCGAAGTCGTCCAGCGCGATCATCACCCCCGCGTCATGCAGGCGCCTGACGGTGTCGCTGACCAGGTCCGAGCCCCAGCCCATATAGACGTTCTCGGTGACCTCGATGGTCAGGCGATCGCACGGCACGTTCCAGCGGGCCAGGCGGTCCTGGACCTCCTCGGCCAGGCGGCCGCTGCGGAACTGGGCGGCCGAGATGTTGACCGCCACGCGGCCGAACTCGACGCCCTGATCCATCCAGGCGCGCATCTGCTGCAGGGCCCGCTCGAAGGCGACGTCGCCCAGCTTCAGCGACAGATCCTGGTCCTCGAAGGCGGCCATGAACCGGGCCGGCGGCAGCACGCCTTGCTCGGGATGGTTCCAGCGCATCAGGGCCTCGAAGCCGGCGACCTTGCCCTCGCGGATGTCGACGACGGGCTGGTAGTACAGCATGAACTCGTCGGCGGTCAGGGCGGCGCGGACGTCGCGCAGCAGCTCGATCCGCTGCTCGACCTCGGAGCGCATCGACGGCTCGAACAGGATGCTGCGGTTGCGGCCCGCCTCCTTGGCCCGATAGAGGGCGATGTCGGCGTTCTTGATCATGTGGGCCGGATCGGCGTCCGGATCCCCGTGCAGGGCCGCCCCGATGCTGGCGCTGGCGGTGAAGCTGCGGCCGGCGTGCTCGATCGGGCGGCGTAGCAGCTCCTGCAGCGTCGCGATCGGCCGCATCATGTCGGCCTCGCCGTGCAGGCCGCGCAGGATCACCGCGAACTCGTCGCCGCCCAGCCGCGCGACCGTGTCGCCGGCCCGGAAGGCGCGCTGCAGCATGCCCGCCAGGCGCTTGAGCAAGGCGTCGCCGGCGTCGTGGCCCAGGGTGTCGTTGATGTCCTTGAAGTGATCGACGTCGATCATGATCAGGCCGAACATCTCGCCCAGCGTCTCGGACGCCGTCACCGCCTCCTGGAAGCGGTGCTGGAACAGGGCCCGGTTGGGCAGGCCCGTCAGCGAGTCCTTGAAGGCCAGGGTCTCGATCGCTTCGGTCTGGCGGCGGCGGTCGGTGATGTCCTTGAACAGGTTGACCAGCTTCTCGGGCTTGCCGTCGGCCCCGACGAACACCTTGCCGACCGAGCGCACCCAGGTCTCGACCCCGTCGTCGCGGTCCAGCCGGAACTCGAACACCCGGGCCTCGCCCAGCTTGCGGGTCGCCACGGCGTCGGCGCAGCGCTGGCGGTCCTCGGGATGGACGATGTCCAGCGGGTCGTTCTCGAAGGTGCACCACTTCTGCAGCTCGGGCGCGGTGCCCGAGAAATAGATTTCCTTGGTGTGCAGGTCGTATTCGCGGACCAGCAGATCGTCGAGCTCCAGCGCCATCTTCAGGCGCTGCTGGTCGCGCTCGGCGCGCAGCACGCTGTCGGCATAGCCGGTGACGTCGCGGGCCGTGACCATGACGGCGAAGGTCTCTCCGCCCTCGCGGCAGGCGCTGAACTCGGTGCGCCAGACCCGCTGGACGCCGTCCTGGTCGACGGTGGGCAGATAGCGCGAGAAGGCGATCCCCTCCTCGGCGCAGGCCAGCAGCGCCCCGACGTCCTCGGAGGCCACCAGGCCGCCGGCGCCAGCGTCGGCGCCGACCGAAACGGCCGCGGCGATCCCTTGCGTCGCCCATTCGCGGCTGACGGCCACGAGGTTCAGGTCCCGGTCCAGCAAGGCCGCGGCGAACGGAATTTCGCGGACGAACTCACCGAACGCGCGCGCCCGCGCCCTGGCCAGGGCGCGTGTGGCGGTGTCGGCTTCCACGCTGGTTTGGATAGCCAAGGCTTGTGTCTTCATAAAGTCGGCTTCCCGACGTTTGTTTTTATTGGACGTTTCTCGAGCGGCATACTCACGTTCGTTCAATAAGAAATGGTTTGCGTCCAGACGGCCCGATGTCGCGCGACACCCCCACGCGGGCCGACGACCGGTGTCARAAACACGGCCCGCCCTGGTCGCGCCTAGAGAATTCCTGGGTCCCCGGGGCGCCAAGCCGCATTGACAAGCGGCCCCTAGACTTCGAAAACGCGGCCGCCGAACTCCGTCCGACCTCAACCGAGTTTTCGATGACCTATATCGTCACCGACGCCTGCGTCCGCTGCAAGTTCATGGACTGCGTGGAGGTGTGCCCGGTCGATTGCTTCTACGAGGGCGAGAACTTCCTCGTGATCAATCCCGACGAATGCATCGACTGCGGCGTCTGCGAGCCCGAGTGCCCGGTCGACGCCATCAAGCCGGACACCGAGGACGAGGCCGACGGCAAGTGGCTGCGCGTCAACGCCGACTACGCCAAGGTTTGGCCGAACATCACGGTCAAGGGCGAGCCGCCCGCCGACCGCGAGGAGTTCGAGCGCGAGACCGGTAAGTTCGAGAAGTACTTCAGCGAAAAGCCGGGCACGGGCTCCTGATCCCGACGTCGGTCCCGAGCGCGTTGGGCGAAAGTGTGAGCGGTTTCGCCCGCCAAACGCGCTCTACGTTTGACTCTAGAGCCTGTTCATCGAGTTCAGATGATTCCGTCTGAACTCGACAGGCTCTAGGCGCGATTTCTCAAGCTCTAGCGATCACCGACCCGCGAAAGCTTGGCGGCGAAACCCCCATGCCAGGACGCAACCCTTTCATAGGGCTGAATTTTATGCTATTGTCGCTGCCGACGTGACGGTTGCGGCTATTCGCGACGGTCCGTCTTGTCGAAGAAGCCGTTTCAAAAAAGCCAATTGAACCGGCTCGCCCGATCGAAGGCGAAGGGTGTCTTAGAGGTCTATTCCAAATCCTGACAGGCTTGGCCCCGCGACCAGTATTCCGCGGAGCGGGAAGCTGTCGCCTTTGGTTTGGGACAGAACACGGCGTTCGGACCTGGCGGGTCCGCATTGATGAGGACGAACATGAGCAAGAGCGGTCTGGAATTCTCGGTCAGCGATCACGTCGTTTACCCCGCACACGGCGTTGGCACCATTCAGGCGGTCGAGACCCAGGAAGTGGCCGGTATGTCGCTCGAAGTCTACGTCATCACCTTCGACCATGAAAAAATGACCCTGCGGGTCCCCACCAAGAAGGCCAAGACGGCCGGCCTGCGCCCGCTGGCGGAAGGCAATGTCGTCAATCAGGCCCTCACCACCCTGAAGGGCCGCGCCCGGGTGAAGCGCACCATGTGGTCGCGCCGCGCCCAGGAATACGAAGCCAAGATCAACTCGGGCGACCTGATCTCGATCGCCGAGGTGGTCCGCGACCTGCACCGCGCCGAGAACCAGCCGGAACAGTCCTATTCGGAACGCCAGCTGTATGAATCGGCTCTGGACCGCATGGCCCGCGAAGTCGCCGCCATCGAGCGCATCGACCGCGAAGCCGCCATCGGCATCCTGACCAAGTCGCTGGTCAAGGCCGCCTAGGCGGACCTTTCCGGACTTTCGAAGACACGAAGACGCCCTCCCTCGCGGGAGGGCGTTTTTGTTTGGACGGAGGGGTGGAGGGCGGTCGTCACTCGGGGAGCGGAGGCTCGTCGTTCTCCGGCGATCCCTTCACGGGCTCAGCGGCCTCGATCGCATGTTTCGCCGGTTGATCCAGGACCGCGCCGAAACCCAACAGGACCGAGGCGAGCATCAGGCCGCCCTTGGTCCTGGAGCCAAGCCGGTGGGCCAGCCACCCGATCAGCGGCGCCAGCACCAGGAGCGCGACCAGCGCGATCAGAAATTGAAGCCATCCAACCATGCCACTTTAGTTGGGGCTTAGTTGGAGCTAGCCAAGTGGCGCTTGCGAAGGCGACTGAGGGTGGTGAGGGGACGCTCGGGTCGCACGCTAAACCCCTCTCTCTGAGAGAGAGGGAGGGGCCCACCGCCGCAGGCGGTGGGAGGGTGAGTGGTTACGGTCTCGCCGGAAAGTCCCAATTCCTTGGGCCCCAACGCCGACCTCCCCGGCGAAGGCCGGGGCCCAGATCGAACCCACGAGCCTCACGCGAATAGCGCGACGCGAAGGCGCGAAAACCCCAAACTCTCCGGATGAACCTGGACCCCGGCCTTCGCCGGGGGGTCGGGAGAGGGGGAGCTTCGTTCGGAGAGATTATAACCACTCACCCTCCCACCGCTTCGCGGCGGGCCCCTCCCTCTCTCTCAGAGAGAGGGATTCTGGATGGCCGCCTCGCCCTAATCCCGGCCAAACCCGCGCACGAACGCCGCCACCTCGCCGGCCGGCATCGGCTTGGCGAAATGGTAGCCCTGGACCTGATCGCAGCCATAGGCGCTGAGCGCGGCCAGCTGTTCGGGCTTTTCGACGCCCTCGGCCACCACCTTCATGCCCATGCTGGCGCCGAGGTTGATCACGGCGCGGACGATGGCGTCGTCCTCGGCGTTCTGGACGAAGGACTTGTCGATCTTCAGCCGATCGACCGGGAACTGGCGGAGATTGGCTAGCGAGGCGTAGCCAGTGCCGAAGTCGTCCAGGGCGATCTGCACCCCGGTGGCGTGCAGCGCGCACACCGTCTCGGCCACCACGTCGGCGCCCCAGCCCATATAGACGTTCTCGGTGACCTCGATCGCCAGGCGCTCGGCGGGCACGTTCCAGGCGCGCAGCTTGTCGGCGATGTCGCTGGCCAGGCGCCCGGTGCGGAACTGTTCGCTGGAGATGTTGACGGCCACCCGGCCGAACTCGACGCCCTCGTCCAGCCAGGCGCGCATCTGGCCCAGCGCCCGCTCGAAGGCGACCTCGCCCAGCTGCAGCGAAAGGTCGGTGTCCTCGAACGCGGCCATGAAGGCGGCCGGCGGCAGCACGCCCTGCTCGGGATGGTTCCAGCGCATCAGCGCCTCGAGCCCGGCGACCTTGTTCGAGGCCAGGTCGACCACCGGCTGGTAGTAGAGGTCGAATTCGCCCTGGGCGATCGCCAGCCGCACCTCGCGCAGCAGCTCGACCCGCTGCTCGACCTGGGTGCGCATGGCCGGCTTGAAGACCACGCAGCGGTTGCGGCCGCCGGACTTGGCCTCGTACAGCGCCACATCGGCGTTCTTCAGCAGGTGCAGCGGATCGGCGTCCGGGTCGTCGTGGATCGCCGCGCCCAGGCTGGCGCTGATCGTGAAGCTGCGGCCCGAATGTTCGACGGGGTTGCGCAGCAGGGCCTGCAGCACCTCGATCGGCCGCAGCAGATCCTCGGGACCCGTCAGGCCGCGCAGGATCACCGCGAACTCGTCGCCGCCCAGGCGCGAGACGGTGTCGCCCCGGCGGAAGGCCTTGCTCAGCGTCTTGGCCAGGTTCAGCAGCAAGGCGTCGCCGGCGTCGTGGCCCAGGGTGTCGTTGATGTCCTTGAAGTGGTCGACGTCGATCATCAGCACGCCGAACATCTCGCCCTGGCGCTCGGCCGCCTCGACCGCCGCCTCGAAGCCGCGCTGGAAGGCGGTGCGGTTGGGCAGGCCGGTCAGGGTGTCGCGATAGGCCAGGAACTCGATCTTGGCCGAGGCCTCGACCCGGTCGGTGATGTCCTCGTGGGTGGCGACATAGCCGACGCCCTCGATCGGCGTGTGCGAGATCCGCACGGTCCGGCCGTCGGCCAGGGCCAGCTCCTCGACGATCGACTGGCCGGGCGTGGCCACGGCGCTGCGCGCCAGATATTCGGCCACGCCCGAAATCGGGCCCTGTCCGGTCGAGAAGCCGTATTCGAGGATCGTCTCGCGCGGCGTTCCCCGCCGGCTCAGCGTCTCGGGCAGCCGGTACATGGCCACGAACGCCGGGTTGCACAGGATCAGGCGGCCGTCGCCGTCCACCATGCACAGTCCGTGCGGCATGTTGTTCAGGGCGGCGGTCAGCAGGGCGTTCTGCTCGGCGAGCGTGACGGCGGCGGTCTCGCGGGGCGACAGGCCGCGGGGCTCGAGGGGAACGACATTGGAAGACGACATTGCACTAACCTCAACTCAGGCCGGGATCGTGCGATGGGCATGCCTAACAACCGGTCGCCGAGCGCCGTGGCTTTCTGTCGCGGAATACGCGCGGCCCTTCAGCGACAAAGGTGCGCTCGGAAAGGCCGGCGCTGTGTCGCCATGACGCAGCGTTTCGCCAATGGCGCTTAAACCCTGCGGCGTCCAAGCTGGCGCGCATGAAAGCCGGCGCCTACAGATCCTATTCGCAACAGGCGTTCGAGCAGTACTATGCCCGGACCTACTCCGGCCACGTCGTCATGCGCGTTTGCAGCATCGCCCTGGTCGCGGTCTTGCTGCTGGTCCTGAAGGTGATCGGCCTGCCGATCGCCCTGGGCTGGGTCGCCGCCTTCGCGCTGTCGGAAGCCTACGCCGTGGCCTGGTGGCAGAGGGTGGTCCCGCGCCTCCCYGACGCCGGGCCCGAACAGATCCTCGCCTTCCGGAGTCAGCTGATCGCGATCACGGCCCTGCTGTCGGCCGTCGGCGCGGGGCCTATCCTGTTGGCCCACCCGACAAGCAGTGCCGGCGCGGTCTCGATGATCATCGTCAGCGCCGGCGTGCTGATGACCATCGCCGCCCAGCACACCCTGACGCGCGGCATGTTCTTCTGGACCGCGCCCGTCCCGGCGGCCGCCCTGCTGTACAGCATGAGCCAGCTGCAGTCGGGGCTGGAGGGCTGGATCCTGTTGGCGCTGGGCGTCTGCTTCCTGGTCAACGCCCGGGGCTTGCAGGTCGCCAACGCCGACTCCTACGCCGAGGTCATCAGCGGCCAGCTCAGCGCCGAGCAGGCCAACCAGGCCAAGAGCGCCTTCCTGGCGACGGTCTCCCACGAGATCCGCACGCCGCTGAACGGCGTGCTGGGCATGGCCCAGGCGATGCGGCGCGAGCCGATGTCGGCGGACCAGGCCGATCGCCTCAAGGTGCTGCAGCAGTCCGGCGCGACCTTGCTGACCCTGCTCAACGACCTGCTGGACATGGCCAAGATCGAGGCCGGCAAGGTGCAGCTCGAACCGCTGGACTTCGATCCAGAGGCGCTGGCGCGCGGCGCCTGCTGCGCCTTCGCCGGCATCGCCGTCGAGAAGGGTCTGGACCTCCACTTCGAACGGGACGGCGAGCCGGCCTGCTATCATGGCGACCCGACCCGGGTGCGCCAGATCCTCTACAACCTGATCGGCAACGCGGTGAAGTTCACCGACCACGGCCACGTCACGGTGCGCCTGGTGTTCAGGACGGCCGGCTTCGAGCTGGCGGTCGAGGACACCGGCATCGGCTTTTCCGACGAGGCCAAGGCCAGCCTGTTCGAGAAGTTCGGCCAGGCCGACGCCACGACCACCCGGCGTTTCGGCGGCTCGGGCCTGGGCCTGCCGATCTCGCGGGAGCTGGCCAACCTGATGGGCGGCGACATCGCGGTCGAGAGCCGCAACGGCGAAGGCTCGACCTTCCGCGTCACCCTCCCCCTGCCGCTGGCGGCGGCCCCCGTCGCCGCGCCCGTCGCCGCCACGGCGGAAGCCTTGGTCGACACCGCCGACCAGCCGATCAGCATCCTGGTGGCCGAGGACAACCCGACCAACCAGCTGGTGCTACGGAGCCTTCTGGGCGACGACTTCAGCCTCGAAGTGGTCGAGGACGGACGGCTGGCGCTGGAGGCCTGGCGCAACGGGGCGTTCGACCTGATCCTGATGGACATCAACATGCCGATCATGGACGGCGTCAGCGCCACGCGGGCGATCCGGGCCGAGGAGCGCGCCGAGGGCCGCGCGCGGACGCCGATCATCGCCCTGACCGCCAACGCCATGGACCACCAGAAACACGACTACCTGGCGGCGGGTCTCGACGCTCACGTCAGCAAGCCGATCGATGTAACCGCTCTGTTTTCCGCCATCGCCGACGCGGTGGCTGACCCGACCGACGCCGCCGCCTGGGCCTAGACGTCTGGGTCTAAAAGTCGGGGCTGGCGCTCGCGGCGCTCACCCTGCCGCCGACGAGGTCCCGGCCGCGGCGGTCGGCGCGTTCAGGGACACGTCCAGGCGACAGTCCAGCCCGTCGGGCGCGAAGACCATCCGGCTGGCCCCGCCAAGCTCGCCCTTGAGACTGGTCTCGATCAGTCGCGAGCCAAACCCGCGCCGGATCGGCGCCCGGACCGGCGGCCCGCCCTGTTCGCGCCAGTGGACGATCAGGCGGCGCTCGCCGTCCGGCTGCAACATCAGCCGCCAGGAGACCTGCACGAGCCCCGTCGCCGCCGACAGCGCCCCGTATTTGGCCGCGTTGGTGGCCAGCTCGTGGAATACCAGGCCCAGGGCCACGGCGAAGCGGGGCGACAGGTCCACGACCGGCCCGTCCACCCGGATCTGCTCGGCCGCGTAGGGCGCGAGCTCCTGACCCAGCAGCTCGCCCAGGCTGACCCGCTTCCAGCCGCTGCGGTTCAGCAGGTTGTGGGTCTGGGACAAGGCGACCAGCCGCGCCTCGAACTTGTCGCGGAAGTCCTCGGGCGAGTCGGCCCGCCGCGCCGTCTGGGCGGCGATCGACTGGACGGTGGCCAGGGTGTTCTTGACCCGATGGTTCAGCTCGTTGATCAGCAGGCGCTGCTGCTCCTGGGCGCTCATCGCCTCGGTGACGTCGACATTGCAGCCCGTGTGGCCCAGGAACACGCCATCGGGATCGAACCGCGGCGTGCCCTCGCAGCGCAGCCACAGGGTCTGGCCCTGGCGATCGCTGACCCGGGCGAAGATCATGAAGCCGCGCTGCCGGACGACGGCCTCGGTGAATTCCCGGTGGAAGCTCGGGCGGTCCTCGGGCCGGATCGCGCCGGCCCATCGGGGCCCGGGCATCTCCTCGTGCGGACGTCCGAACAGCACCTGGTAGTGGCGATTGACGAAGACCGTCCGCCCTTGCGCGTCGGTCATCCAGATCAGCGCCGGGGCGCTGTCGGCGATCAGTCGGAAGCGATCCTCGCTCTCGGCCACGGCGGCGAAGGCGGCGTGGCGGTCGGTGACGTCCATCACCACGCCGATCATGCGGATGGGCCGACCGCGCGCGTCGCTGATGGCCCGTCCCCGGACATTGATCCAGCGCACCTGGCCGTCCGGACGCACCATGCGGTACTCGGCGTCGTAGTCGACATGGTCCGCCAAGGCCTGGGCCAGCTGGGCCTCGCGCCGCTCGCGGTCGTCCGGGTGGACGGCGGCCGCCCAGTCGGCCTGGGTCAGAGGCGCGCCTTGCGCCACGCCCACGATCTCGCGCCCGCGGGGCGAGACGTGCAGGGCGCGGTGGGGCAAGGCCAGCTCCCAATAGCCGACCCGGCCGGCGTCGAGCGCGCCCAGCACGTCCAGCCGCCGGTCATAGAGCGAGGCGGCCAGGGCCAGGAACAGGATCACCAGGGCGCCGGCCGCGACGGCGAAGGCCAGGACCAGCGGCGGAACGCCCGAAGGCTCTGAAACATGGACCTCCACCCGCGTCAGGCGCAGGGCGGCCATGGCCGTATAGTGCATGCCGACGATCGCCGCGCCCAGAAGCCCGGCCGCGACGGCGCGCCAGAGCATCGAGCGCTCGGCGCGCGCGGCGATCAGGGCCACGGTCGAAGCGCCGACCGCGATCAGCAGCGACAACGCCACCAGACGCGGATCGTAGCCCAGCGACACGGCCGTCCGCAGGGCGGCCATGCCGACATAGTGCATCAGGCAGATGCCCGCGCCCATGAAGCCGCCGGCCACGGCCACTCGCCGCCAGGGCGCGCCGGCCTCGGCCGCGGTGAAGAACGCGCCACCCGTGGCCAAGATCGCCACGGCCAGCGACAGGGCGGTCAGCGGCGGATCGTAACGGACGGGGGCGCCGGGATCGAAGCCCAGCATGGCGATGAAGTGCATCGACCAGATGCTGGCGCCCATGGCGAAGGCGGCCACGCCCAGCCAGACGGTGCGAGCTCGGCCAACATGGGTGCGGACGCGCCTGAAGAGGTCCAGAGCGGTCCACGAACCCAGGACCGCCACCAGCAGAGAAAGCAGCACAAACGCGGGTTGATGAACGTGCTGCATACAGCTCCTGCCCAGGAGACGGGTCTCAAGCTTGGGCTCGCCGACTACGAATGCCAATGGAAAATCGCGGTTCCATCCCCATGGTGGGGCTCGAATCTTACCTAACCGGAACGCCGGGCCGCCAATATTTGTTCGATGTCCCGCATGACTTGCCCTCGCACCGCATTTCTCGCGAAAGACGATCTTGGAACGCCGGACGGTCTGGAATGGCGACGAGATCCATGGGCGCGCGCCCGACTTCGATTGCCCCGATCGGAGGAAGCGGGCTAGCTGAAGGCCGGGTAGAGGGACGGAACAGCACAGCATGAACGCCATAGCCGACGCGGTCGTCCCCAGGGGCCCGGTCACCCGCTTCCTGACGACGGCCCCGCCCTGGCTGTTCGCCCTCTATGGCGGCCTGTCGTCGTTCGCCGTCTATTTCGCCATGTTCGGCTATCGCAAGCCGTTCACGGCCGCCGCCTTCGCCCATCCGGAGGGCTGGCYGTTCGCGTTCGACTTCAAGATCGCCCTGGTGATCGCCCAGGTCGCCGGCTACGCCACCGCCAAGTTCATCGGGGTCAAGGTGATCTCCGAGATGCAGCCGCACCGTCGGGCGGTGGCCATCCTGACCCTGATCTTCGGGGCCGAGATGTCGCTGCTGCTGTTCGGCGTCCTACCCACCGTGATCGGGCCGATGGCCCTGTACCTGAACGGCCTGTGCCTGGGCATGATCTGGGGCCTGGTGTTCGGCTTTCTTGAGGGCCGCCGCCTGACCGAAGTGCTGGGGGCCATGCTGTGCGCCAGCTTCATCCTGTCGTCGGGCGTGGCCAAGTCGATCGGCAAGATGCTGCTGCTGTCGAATGTCGACGAGCGCTGGATGCCGGCGGTGTCGGGCCTGATCTTCGCGCCGTTGATGCTGGTCGCCGTGATCGCCCTAGCCCAGCTGCCCCCGCCGACAGCGCAGGACGAGGCCGAGCGCGTGCGCCGCGCCCCGATGGGCGCCAAGGACCGCGCCGCCCTGTTCGCCGCCCACGCCCCGGCCCTGATCCTRCTGATCGCCGTCTATGTGATGCTGACCGCCCTGCGCGACTTCCGCGACAACTTCTCGGCCGAGATCTGGGCCGAACTGGGCTTCAAGAACGCCGCCTCGATCTTCACCCTGTCGGAGCTGCCGGTGGCGGCGATCGTGCTGGCGGGCCTGGCCGCCCTGATGGGGGTCAAGGACAACCGCCGGGCCATGGCCTTCAACATCGGCTTCGTGGCCCTGGGCTTTGTTTTGCTGGGCGCCTCGACCCTGGCCTATCAACTGCACGTGCTGCCGCCGGTCTGGTGGATGGTGCTGGCCGGGGCCGGGCTCTACATGGGCTACACGCCGTTCAACGCCATGCTGTTCGATCGGATGATCGCCGCCACTGGCAAGGTCGGCACGGCGGGGTTCCTGATCTATGTCGCCGACTCGTTCGGCTATATCGGCAGCATCTCGCTGCTGCTGGTGAAGTCGTTCGCCAAGCTGAACATCGAGTGGGGCCAATTCCTGGCGGGCGGGGCCTATATCGCCTGCGGCCTGGGGCTGATCGGATTGTTCTTCGCCAATCGGTTCCTCAGGACGCTCTGACATGGCCTTGCGGATGATCAGCCTGAGGGCGCGGCAGGCGCTGAGCCAGTTCCTCAAGGACGAGGCGGCCGGCGGCTATGTGCTGATGGTCGCCGCGGCCCTGGCCTTGATCGTCGCCAACTCACCGCTGGCCGGGGCCTATTTCAAGGCCCTGGACCTGCACTTCGGCTTCGCCCTGGGACCCGTGCATCTGGACGAAAGCGTCCTGCACTGGATCAACGACGGGCTGATGGCCCTGTTCTTCCTGCTGGTCGGGCTGGAGATCAAGCGCGAGGTGCTGGACGGCCAGCTGTCGCGGCCCGCCGACGTGGTGCTGCCCGGCGCGGCGGCCTTGGGCGGCGTCGCCCTCCCCGCCGTGATCTACCTGGCCTTCAACGCCGGCCACCCGGACAGCATCGCCGGCTGGGCGATCCCGTCGGCCACCGACATCGCCTTCGCGCTCGGGGTCCTGGCCCTGATGGGGCCGCGCGTGCCGACCTCGCTGAAGGTGTTCCTGACCGCCATCGCCATCATGGACGACCTGGCGGCCATCGTGATCATCGCCCTGTTCTATACCGAGCAGCTGCACCTAGCGGCCCTGGCCGGCGCAGGCGGGGTGCTGCTGGTCCTGATCGTCCTGAACCGGCTGAAGGTGATGAGCCTGTGGCCCTATCTGCTGCTGGGTCTGGCCCTGTGGTTCCTGGTGCTGGAGTCGGGCATCCACGCCACCCTGGCCGGCGTCGCCCTGGCCCTGACCATCCCGCTGCGGGCGAACGGTCCTTCGCCGCTGCATCGGCTGGAGCACGCCCTGCACAAGCCGGTCGCCTTCGGGGTGACGCCAATCTTCGGCTTCGCCAACGCTGGACTTTCCTTCGCCGGCGTCGGCCTCGCCGCCCTACTGGACCCTGTGCCGCTGGGCGTGGCCCTGGGCCTGTTCCTCGGCAAGCAGTTGGGCGTGTTCGGCGTCGCCTTCGGCCTGGTCAAGCTGGGCTGGGCGCGGCTGCCGCGCGGGGCGTCCCCCGGCCAACTCTACGGCGTGGCGGCCCTGTGCGGCGTGGGCTTCACCATGAGCCTGTTCATCGGCGGCCTGGCGTTCAAGGATCCGCACCTGGTCGACGAGACCAAGATCGGCGTGCTGGTCGGCTCGCTGGCCTCGGCGCTGCTGGGGATGGCGATCCTGCGAGTGGCGAAGGCGGGGAGCGAGTAGTCCCTTACCCAGAAATCCGTGTCATCCCGGAAGCCTCGCAGAGGCTGTCCGGGACCCAGGGCCAAGCGCATCGCGGCGGCCCCTGGGTCCCGGCTCTCCGCGCTACGCGCTCCGGCCGGGATGACACTGAAAAGGGAACCTGCCGACTGGAGAGAGGACCTAGTCCTCCGCCCCCACCGACACGCTCAACCCCACCTTGGTCCGCTCCATCACCACCGAGGTGCGGAACCGCCGGACGTTGCCGTTCTCGAAGAACAATCGATGGGTCAGGGCCTCGAAGTCGGCCATGTCCTTGGCCAGGCAGACCAGGGCGAAGTCGCTCTCGCCGGTGACGTAATAGGCCTGCTGCACCTGCGGCTCGTCGCGGATCGCCGCGCGGAAAGCGGCCAGTTGCTCGCGGCGTTCGCGCTCCAGCTCGACCATGATCACGAAGGTCATCGGCTGGCCGACGGCGGCCGGGTTCAGCACCGCCGCCTCGCGCTCGATGACGCCGGCCCCGCGCAGCCGCTTCAGCCGCCGCTGCACCGAGGCCACCGACAGGCCGCAGGCGTGGGCCAGGGCGTCGATGCCCAGGGTGGCGTCCCGCTGCAGCTGGTCCAGCAGGATGCGGTCGGCCTTGTCGAGCGCCGGGACAGACATGATCGATTTCACTCATTTTAAAGTTCAATTCCGGGAAACTTAGTCGATCCTTGGCCATTCAGCGAGACAAACAGCGCGCCGATCTCCGCTAGCCTAGCGGCATGACCGACGCCCTGACCTTCCGCCCCGATCCCGAGGCGCCCCGACGCACCCTCGGCGTCCTGCCCGGCTTCGCCGCCACGCCGCTGCGCGGCCTGCTTCAGCCGAACGGGCCCGCCGTACTGGTCAAGGACGAGCGCGATCGCATGGGCCTGGGCGCCTTCAAGGCCGTCGGCGGGATCCATGCGGTGGCGGTGCTGGTGGACGAGATCCGCCGCGACGATCCCGACGCGGTCCCGACCTTCGTCTGCGCCAGCGCCGGCAACCACGGCCTGGCCGTCGCCAGCGGCGCGCGGCTGTTCGGGGCCAGGGCCCGCATCCACCTGTCCCGCGCGACGCCCCCGGTCTTCGTCGACCGCCTCCAGGCCGCCGGGGCCGAGGTGGTGATCAGCGACGGCCGCTACGACGACATCCTGCTGGACGCCCGGGCCGACGCGGCGGCCACGGGCGCGGTCCTGCTGTCCGACACTGCCGACGAGGGCCACCTTCGGCCGCCGGCCCTGGTCATGGAGGGCTACACGATCCTCGCCGAGGAGCTGCGGACCGTGTTCGAGGTCTCGGGCCGCTGGCCGACCCACGTCTATCTGCAAGCCGGGGTCGGCGGCCTGGCCGGCGCCATCGCCCACATGGTCCGCGCGACCTGGCGTCAGCAGCCGCGCCTCGTGATCGTCGAGCCCGACGCCGCGCCCTGCCTGGCCGCCAGCGCCCAGGCGGGCCGGCCGGTGCGGGTCGAGGGTCCAGACTCGATCATGGGCCGCCTCGACTGCAAGGCGCCGTCGGTCCTGGCCCACGCCATCCTGGCCCGCTGCGACGTCGAGTACGCGACCGTCAGCGACCCCGCCGCCCGCACCGCCGCCGACCACCTGGCCTTTGCCGGCTTGTCCACCACGCCCTCAGGCGCAGCCGGTTTCGCCGCCCATTTGGCCAGCGACCTGTCGCCGGAGGCCCGCCCCCTGATCTTCCTGACCGAAGGACCCCTGTCGTGAAGCTGCTGTACCAGACCCACTCGCCGTTCGCCCGCAAGGCCCTGGTCTTCGCCCACGAGGCCGGCCTGGCCGACCGCGTCGCGGTGATCCACCACGAGACCAGCCCCACCGCCCGCAACGAGACAGTCTTCGCCCTGAACCCGTTGGGCAAGGTCCCGGTGCTGATCACCGACGATGAGGAAGCGATCTTCGATTCCGGCGTGATCTGCCAGTATCTGGACGGCCTGCATGGCGGCCCGCCGCTGATCCCCGCCGACCCGGCCGCGCGTATCGCCGCCTTGCGGCTGCAAGCCGTGGCCGACGGTCTCTCGGAGGCCGGGATCCTGGTCCGCTGGGAGACCACCCGGCGTCCGCCCGCGCTGCGCTATCCGCCGCTGGGCGAGGGCCATCTGGCCAAGGTGGCGGCCGGCTGCGCCTTCCTGGAGGCCAGTTTCGAACCGCGCGAGACCCCGGGCCTGGCCGAGGTCGCCATCGCCACGGCCCTGAGCTGGCTGGAGTTCCGCGCCGTGTACGCCTTCCGCTCCAGCTGCCCGCGCCTGACCGCCTGGTACGACGCCTTCAGCCAGCGCCCCTCGATGCGCGCCACGGCGCTGGAAGGCGAGACCGTGGACGTCTGAAACACTCGCGCCTTGAGCCAGTCACGCTTTGGCGCGAGGATAGGGATGGCGGGCGCCAATGGGAGTGGAATGACATGCGTTTGCTGATCGGATCCGCCGCGCTTTGCGCGCTGCTCGTCGCCGGGCCCGTGCTGGCCGCCGACGCCCCGAAAACCAAGTCCGACCGGTCCTGCTTCCGGTCCGACGACGTCAACGGCTTCACCGTCGTCGACGACCAGACCGTCGACGTGACGATCACCCCGAAGAACGTCTATCGCCTGACGCTGTTCGCGCCGTCGCCCGACATCGACTGGTCGCTGCGCATCGGCATCGACTCGCGCGGCCGGTCCTGGATCTGCCAGGGCTATGACGCCGACATCGTGGTGCCGGCCGCCATCACCGGCCTGCGCCGCTATCCGGTGACCGAGGTCCGCAAGCTGACGCCGGAAGAAATCGCGGCCACGCGGAAGAAGAAGGGCTGAGGCCGGTTGCGGCGCGCGGGGTCGCCTTCTAAGCTCGCCTCAATCTTGAGGTGAGCAGACACAGATGACGACCCTGGACGCCGTTGGCGACTCGTTCGATTTCGGCCGCGTAGTGCAGCGGACCTTCCGGGTGATCGGCCAGAACTTCGGCCTGTTCGCCTTGAGCGCCATTCTCCTGGTCAGCGCGCCCAGCTTCATCGGCACGATGCTGGGCCTGAAGTCGCGGCTGGCGGGAGACTATTTTTCGGCGGGCGTCATCGGCGGCGCGATCGTCGCGGCGTTTGGCAGCCTGCTTCTGCAAGGCCTGGTGGTTCACACCGTCGTCGAGCGAATGAACGGCCGCGCCGTTGGATTCGGCGACGCGCTGCGCGTGGCGGCGCGCTTCGCCTTGCCGCTGTTGGGGCTGGGGATCGTTCAGGGGTTGGGGGTCTTGATCGGCCTGCTCCTTTTGGTCGTCCCGGGCCTGATCCTCAGTGTGATGTGGTCGGTGACGGCGCCTTGCCTGATCGTTGAGAAGCGAGGCGTCTTCGCGAGCCTGCAACGCAGCCGAGATCTGACGCGTGGCCACAGGTGGTCCATCGTCGGGATTTTCCTCGTCTACTTCGTCCTCAGCATGATCTTGGGGATCGTCGTCGGGTTGCTTGGCGCCGCGGTGGGCTTCGGGGGCGCCATGGCCTTTTCCGGAGCCGTGTCGGCGACCGTCACGCCGGTGGCCGTCATGTCGACCTTCCTGTCGTCCCTGATCAACGCGGCGCAGTACGTGCTGATCGCCGCGGGTGCGGCGTCGATCTATTACGAGCTGCGCACGACCAAGGAAGGCGTCGCGCCCGAGCAGCTGGCGTCCGTCTTCGACTGAGGCTCGCCGTCAGACGTCATGCTTGTCGCGGCGTCGCACGCCCATCAGCAGCCGCGCTTCCAGCCGCTTGCGCAGGGCCGCGTAGTAGGCGCTGAGGAAGTCGTAGTCGTCCTCGTCCGCCGCCCGGATCCAGCCGATCTTGCCGACGATGCGGTCGGCCACGGCCCGCAGGGTGCGACGGTCGCGCTGGCGTAGAACGTCCTCCAGCACGTGCAGCTCCTTGGCCCCGTAGGCGTCCATCTGCTCGACCGTGAAGGCGTAGCGGGTCAGGCGCTGGGCGCCCTCGTCGGCCATGTCGCGGGTCAGGGTCCGTTTGGGCGTCCGCACCACCCAGGTGCCGCCGACCAGGTCGCCGACCCGCAGGCGATCGGCGTTGAACAGCGGGAACAGCGCGAAGATCGCCGCCCAGGCGAAGCCCAGCAGGTACATCCAGCTCTCGACCCCGCCGTCGCCGGTCGGGGCGAACAGGATGATGATCGGCAGGAACACCTCCAGCTCGCGCATGGCGTTGCGCGCGAAGATCGCCCCGGGCCGCAGCCGGCCGCCGTCGCGGGCGGCGACGCGCAGGCCCATGATCCGCTTGCCCGGCGTGGCGGCGGCGGCCGACAGCTCGAAGCCGACGAAGTAGAAGTTGCGCAGCAGGAAGAAGCCCAGCAGCCAGATCACCGCCATCAGCTCGGCGCCCTTCAGGCCCATGGCCCCGACCGCGCCCAGGCCCAGCAGCAGCACCGCCAGCGAGGCGACGACCAGCACGCCGAGGATGATCACCGCGTCCAGCAGGAAGGCCCCGGCCCGCTGACCGGCGTCGCCCAGCTCCAGCCGCAGGTCGACGCCCTCGGGCGTGACGAAGGCGCGGATCATCTTGGCGTCGGGCGGGACGATCGCGGCCTTAGCCATTCTGGCGGGCTCCGCGCTGTGCGTAGAAATAGACGCCCCACATCACCGCGGTGACCGCCGCCACCGCGTAGCGCGCCGGGGTCAGGGTGATCAGCTGGCGGCCGAAGCCCTCCAGCAGGCCGGCCAGGAACAGCATGACCACCACCCCGCCCATGACCGTGGCCGCGTGGCGGCCGGCCTGGGCGATGGCGTCCAGCCGTCGGTCTTCGCCCGGAAAGGCCACGGCCCAGCCGATGCGCAGGCCCGCCGCGCCGGACAGCACCACCGCGAACAGCTCGGTGACCCCGTGGATCAGCAGCCAGCCGCCGGCCTCGACGCCCAGGCCCCGGCTGGCGAACAGGGTGAAGAAGGCGCCCAGGGTCGCGCCGTTGTAGAGCACCAGGGCCGCGGTCGGCAGGCACAGGGCGAAGCCCAGCGCGAAGGCCAGGATGGCGATCTGGGCGTTGTGGGTGAACAGGAAGGTGGCGAAGACCGACAACCCGTCCTTGCCGCCGCCAAACAGGGTGTCGCGCAAGGCCTGGGTCGAGGCGGCCGGATCGCGCCCGCCGGCCATCGCCTTGGGCATGAAGGCATAATACCAGTCGGCCTCGTGGCTCACGAGCCAGGCGGCGATCAGGGCTCCGACCATCAGCAGGGCGAAGCTGGCCAGGGTCTCGCGCCACAGCCCCTTCACCGCCTTGGGCCAGGTCTCACGGAAGAAGGCGGCCAGCTGCCCCCACAGCGTCTCGCGGGCGCCATAGACGAAGAAGTACGCGCGCGCGCACAGCGTCTCCAGATAGTCGATCAGGCCCCGGTCCAGCGAGGTGGCGCGGGCCACCGACAGGGCCGATAGGGCCGAGCGGTACAGCACCGGCGCGGCCAGGATGTCCTCGTCCGACAGGTCGGCGATTCCGCCCTTCTCGACCTTGCCGATCAGCCGCTCCAGCCGCCGCCAGTCGCCCTCGCGCTCCTGGCGGAAGCGCTGGCTCTTCAGGCGGGGATCGACCTTGATCTCAATCACAGCAGGTCCCTCCGCTTGAGGTCGACATAGGCGTTAATCAAAGCAGGGCCGATCCGGGCCGCCGGAGCCTCGACGATGTGTGCGCCCAGGCGGCGCAGGCGGGCCACCACCGTGTCGCGTTCGCGCAGCAGGCCGGCGGCGACCACGGCGCGCGAGACGTCGGCGGGCTCGGCCGGCTCTGCGGCCGCCATGTCCTCCAGCTCTTCGTCCTGCATGATCACGAACAGCACCAAATGCCGCTTCAGCAGCCGGGCCGAGGCCTCGATCATCAGCTCGGCGGCGGTGGGATCGGTGAAGTCGGTGAACACCACCACCAGCGAGCGCCGCCCCAGCTTGGTCGCCAGGGTGGTCAGGGCCAGGGTATAGTTGGTCTCTTCGGCCGAGTAGTCGATCTTGCCCGCCGCGTGCTGCAGCTGCCGGAAGGCGTCGGCCCCGCCGACCACGCCGGTCAACAGGCGCGGGGCGGAGTCGAACGCGAAGAAGCCGGCCCGGTCGCCCGATCTCAGGCAGGCATAGGCCAGCAGCAGGCCGGCGTTGATCGCCCGATCGATGCGCGGCGCCCCGCCCACCGGCTCACACATGGCCCGGCCGCAGTCCATGGCCATCACCACGTGATGGTTGCGCTCGGTGCGGAACTCCTTGGCCAGCAGGTGGCCGTGGCGGGCCGACTGCTTCCAGTCGATGGCCCGGCGATCCATGCCGGGCCGGAACTCGCCCAGCGACTCGAACTCAGAGCCCTCGCCGCGATCGACCTGCGACTTGGCGCCGATCAGGGCGTCGCGGGCCAGCATCTTCACGGCCTCCTCGCGCACGCCCCGCAGGTCGGTTCCGACGGGGGCGTCGAGATCGAGGGCGAAGACCTTCTGTTTCCAGGCCAGGCCCAGCGGCCCGGTCCAGCGGACCCATAGCCGGCCCAACCGGCCCTCCCCGCGCCGCTCTGGTGTCAAGGGAAAGCCGAAGGTCGCGACGCCGGCCTCGACTTCGCCGCGCGCGAACGGCGTGGCCAGGCCCAGGCGCGGATCGGCCTCCAGCGCCGCCTCGGCCCGCGCCGGCGCCCGGCCCGCGAACCGCGCCGAGAAGGCCGCCCGCGCCGTCCGCGCCACCGCCAGGAACGGCCGCTCGGGCGCGTCCAGGGTCAGCTTGCCGCGCGAGCCGCCGGACAGGGCGTCCAGCGCCAGGGCTAGGGCGACCACCGCGATCCAGCCCGGCCCCACCAGCCAGCCGGCCGGCGTCAGCACGCCGACCAGCAGCGCCAGCGGCAGGCCGACGGCGGCGATGACTACGGCGCGGCGGGTGGGATAGATCACCGGGGCGCCGCCACCCGCTCGACCAGGCCCTTCAGCACCAGGTCGACCTTGCGGCCCTCGATCTCGGCGGCGGCCGACAGGACCAGGCGGTGGCGCAAGGCGGGGACGGCCAGGCGCTTGACGTCGTCGGGCACCACATAGTCGCGGCCGTCGAGGGCCGCGGCGGCGCGGGCGGCGACGGCCAGCATGGCCCCGGCGCGCGGCGAGGCGCCGGTCTCGATGTCGGTCGACTCGCGGGTGGCCCGAACGAGGTCGACGATGTAGCCGACCACCTCGTCGGTCAGCCGCACCTGGGCCACCGTCTCGACCGCCGCGTCGATCGCCGCCCGCTCCAGCACGGACGCGACGCCGAACGCCGCCGGGTCCATCTGGCCGCTGCGCGCGCCGTGGGCGACGATGATCGCCCGCTCTTGTTCCGGAGTCGGATAGTCCAGCACGTGCTTGAACAGGAAGCGGTCCAGCTGGGCCTCCGGCAGCGGATAGGTGCCCTGCTGCTCGATCGGGTTCTGGGTCGCCACCACGGTGAAGCGTGGGCTGAGCGGGTGCGAGATCCCATCGATGGTGACGTGGCGCTCCTGCATGGCCTCCAACAGGGCGGCCTGGGTCTTGGGCGGGGTGCGGTTGATCTCGTCGGCCAGCAGCAGTTCGCAGAACACCGGCCCCCGCGTCAGGGTGAAGGTCGAGGTCTGGAAGTTGAACAGGTTAGCGCCGATCACGTCGCCCGGCATCAGGTCCGGCGTGAACTGGATGCGGCCAAAGTCCAACGCAACGCTACGCGCGAAGCTCTGGGCCAGGAGCGTCTTGGCCGTGCCGGGCGGGCCTTCCAGCAGCACGTGGCCGCCGGCGAACAGCGCCACCAGCAACAGGTTCACCGCCTCGTCCTGGCCGACCACGGCCTTGCCGATCTCGGCGCGGATCCTGGCGGCCAGCGCCCCGACTGCGGCGACGTCCACGACTTTACTGGCGTCCACGGATCAGCTCCTGTTTCCAAGCATGAAGGTCGCGCGCCACCCGCATCAGGTCGGACGCGGTCGCGGCCTGGGCGCGGTCGGCGAGCGCCGAATAGGTATGGGCCGCGCCGACGGTCGTGCTGGCGCGGTCCAGGAAGTCGATGAGGGCTTGGCCCTCCAGCCCGCGCGGCGCGCCGATCGCTCGCGCCGTCGAGGCCTGGACCAGGCGGGCGTACAGCGGAGCCATCTTGGGCTCGCGCCCGGCCAGCCGGATCAGGCCGGCGGTGTTGTCGGCCAAGGCCGTCTTGCCCAGGGCCACGGCGCGTCGCGGGGGCCGAGAGGGACCGAAACGCACCGCCGCCTGCGCGCCGGCCAGCACGGCCAGGACGACCAGCACCAGGGTCGCGCCCAGCAGGGGCGGCTCCAGCGCCAGGCGGATCAGGCTGCGCGAGCGGGTGAAGCCGTGCTGGGTCAGGTCGAAGATCACCGACGTGTCCGGCGCACGGATCAGATCCAGCAGGGCCACGGCGGTCCGCGCCCCGTCCGCCGTCTTCAGGGCCGGGGTGTTCAGCAGGTCGGGGTCGGCCAGGACGTAGATCCAGGGGTCCTCGCGCATCACCAGCACCGGCGCGCCGGTCTCGTCGACGACCACCGGCGTCCAGCCGGGGCCGGACAGGCTGCGCAAGCCTTTCACGCGGACCGGGCGCCCGATCGGTTGACCGCCCGGCCGCGATAGCCGCACGACCCGCTCGCCCGGCGCGGCCTTGAGGACCAGACCCTTGCGCGTCGGCTCGGGCAGGACGGTCGTGCTCAGCTGGGTCGGCAAGTCGTCGATCGTCCGGACCCAGCCACGATGGCGCGGATCGGGCGCGGCCTGCCACTTGGGCAACACGACCAGCAGGGGGCCGTAGGGTCCGACGCGCTTCAAGCCTTCAGGCGACATCCCTGGGGCGGGCGTGAACACCAGAAGCCCGCCCTCGGCGCTGGCCGGCAGCGGGCCTCGGCTGGTCAGGACCGGTTCGCCGGCCAGACCCAGCAGGCGCACCAGGGCCGCATAGCCCACCGACGAGCGCGATAGGGCATGCGGGCCGCCGTCATCGCCCTTCTTCAGCTCGGGCGCGTAGGCCGACAGCACGCCCAGCCCGGCGACGCTGATCACCCCGACCAAAGCCAGGACGATCATGGTCATGGGCGAGAAGCCGCCCTCCGACTTGCCGCTCATCGGCTCCACCCTTCCGGTAGGGCGAAGGCCTCATAGGCCGCGCGGCAGGCGGCGAAGTCGTCGTTGTCGACCGGCCGGCCGCCGAACAGGCCGCGCTCGACCACCCGGGCGATGCTGGCGAAGCCCGGCCGGGCGGCCTCGGGCAAGGCCGGCAGCACGGCGATCTCCCGCGCGGTCAGCGACACGCGCAGGGCCTTGGGCCGATGCTTCTGAATGTCCTCGACGCTGCGCAGCAGCAGCAGGTGCGCCGCCTCCAGGAACCGCCCCTCGCCGGCCAGCCGATCGGCGGCGGCCAGCAGGTCGCGCGCCTCGCCGGCGTCGGGGCGCCAGGGCGGATCGGCGCTCAGGCGCGGGCCTTCGGGCCGGGCCGCCGGCTTGCGCAGCCGCAGGATCTCGCGGGCGATGGCGTAGAGGATCAGCAGAGCCAGGGCCGCCAGCCCGACCCAGAACACATATTTCAGATAGGGGGCGACGACCTGCAGCGCCTTGCCCACCCACAGCAGCCAGTCGGGGATCTTGGGCGGGGCCAGCATCGACCGGTCGAACTGGAAGCCGCCGTCGTGCGCCAGCCGCTGCTGCGCCTGATCGACCGCGCCGCCGGACGCTTTGTCTGAAACCCTCACGCCCCGAACCCGACCGCCTCGCCCCGCGCCACGACGCGCATCATCGACTCAACCTAACGGCGCGGCAACGGAATTCGGGCGATGGGCCTAGACCATTCCCGCCGCCGCGCCCTCGGCGAAGCCGCGCAGCCGCCCGGCGATCACCGCGCCGACCGCCTCGACGACCGGGGCGCGCGGGAAGTGGGCCCGCCAGGCGATGCGCACCGTCCGCCCGGCGCGGGCGGCGAGCGGACGCAGCACGATGCCGGCGTCCTGGGCCGCGCCCGCCGCCAGGCCGGGGATCAGGGTCGTGCCATAGCCGGCCGCCACCATGTTCAGCAGGGTCGGCAGGCTGGCGGCCCGCAAGGCGCCGCTGGCCGCCGCCTCGGCGCCGCAGGACTCGATGGCGTCGATGGTCTGGTCGCGCAGGCAGTGGCCGTCCGACAGCACCAGGATGTCCGGGGCCAGGTCCGCCTCGGCGATCACCGCGCGCCCGGCCAGCGGATGGTCGGGCGGCAGGGCCGCCAGGAACGGCTCGGCGAACAGCGGGCGGCTGACCAGATCGGGTCCCGGCGCCTCGGTGGCCAGCAAGGCCGCGTCCAGGTCGTGGGCGCGCAGCCGCTCCAGCAGGGCCACCGTCTGGTCCTCCCACGGCTCCAGCTCCAGGGCCGGCAGGGCTTCGCGCAGCGGCGCGAAGATCAGCGGCAGCAGATAGGGCGCCAGGGTCGGGATGATGCCCAGCCGGAAGCGCCCGGCCAGCGGATCGCGCATGGCGCGGGCCGTCGACAGCAGGGCCTCGGTCGAGGCCACCGCCGCGCGGGCGTGGTCGATCAGCTGCAGGCAGGCGCTGGTCGGGGCGGCCGTCTTGCTGCCGCGCTCGAACAGGGCCACGCCCATCAGGTCCTCCAGCTTGCGGATCTGCACCGACAGGGTCGGCTGGCTGACGCCGCAGGCCTTGGCGGCCCGTCCGAAGTGCTCGTGCTCGGCCAGGGCCAGCAGGTAGCGGAGGTCACGCAGGTTCATAGGCTCAGCCTATCACCCCCATTAAAGCTTACGACTTCTATTTATGGCCCCGTTGGGCGCACAGTCGCTTAGGCCAGCCGACAGAGACGGCCGTCGGGAAGAAGCGCCAGGACCCCAATCCCGGCCAATGTCGATGCCTCGTCACTGCCGACGCGCGGCCGCGTCAGTTCAGAACCACCGATCAACAGAGTCAGAACCGGAGACACCCCATGGACGGAAGCGAACTCGTCGAGCCGACCTCCAAATGCCCGCTGAAGCACGGCGTCCGGTTCCACACCAGTTTCGGAGGCCGCTCGAACCGTGACTGGTGGCCCAACCAGCTGAACCTGAAGATCCTGCACCAGCACTCGGCGCTGTCGAACCCGATGCCGCAGGGCTTCCGCTATGCCGACGTGGTCAAGACGCTGGATATCGAAGCTCTACGCCAGGACATCGTCGCCCTGCTGACCGACTCTCAGGACTGGTGGCCGGCCGACTACGGCCACTACGGCCCGCTGTTCGTGCGGATGGCCTGGCACAGCGCCGGCACCTATCGCACCGGCGACGGCCGTGGCGGCGCGGGGGCGGGCCAGCAGCGCTATGCCCCGCTGAACAGCTGGCCGGACAACGGCAACCTCGACAAGGCCCGCCGCCTGCTGTGGCCGATCAAGCAGAAGTACGGCGCCAAGATCAGCTGGGCCGATCTGATGATCTTCGCCGCCGACGTCGGCATGGAGACCATGGGCTTCAAGACCTTCGGTTTCGGCTTCGGCCGCGAGGACGTCTGGGAGCCGGAGGAGGACGTCCACTGGGGCGCCGAGGACACCTGGCTGGCCGACGCCCGCTACACCGGCGAGCGTGAGTTGGACAAGCCGCTGGCCGCTGTCCAGATGGGCCTGATCTACGTCAATCCCGAAGGCCCGAACGGCAAGCCCGACCCGCTGGCCGCCGCCCACGACATCCGCGAGACCTTCGCGCGCATGGCCATGAACGACGAGGAGACGGTCGCCCTGATCGCTGGCGGCCACACCTTCGGCAAGGCGCACGGCGCGGGCGACGCGGCCCAGGTCGGGGTCGAACCCGAAGGCGCGGGCGTCGGCCAAATGGGTCTGGGTTGGAAGAACAGCTTCGGCAGCGGCGTCGGCATCCACGCCATCACCAGCGGCCTGGAGGGCGCCTGGACGCCCAACCCGATCGCCTGGGACAATGGCTTCTTCGACACCCTGTTCGGCCACGAATGGGAGCTGACCAAGAGCCCCGCCGGCGCCTTCCAGTGGACGCCCAAGGACCCGAACGCCGGCCCGATGGCGCCGGACGCCCACGATCCCGCCAAGAAGCATCCGCCGATGATGCTGACCACCGACCTCGCCCTGCGGCTGGACCCCAACTACGGCCCGATCGCCAAGCGCTTCCACGAGAACCCGGACCAGTTCCAGGACGCCTTCGCCCGCGCCTGGTTCAAGCTGACCCACCGCGACATGGGCCCCAAGGCCCGCTACGTCGGCCCGCTGGTCCCTCGGGAAGAGCTGCTGTGGCAGGACCCCCTGCCCGACGCGGCCCATCCGCCGATCGGCGACGCCGACGTCGCCGATCTGAAGGCCAAGGTGCTGGCTTCGGGACTGTCGGTCCCGCAACTGGTGGCCACGGCCTGGGCCTCGGCCTCGACCTTCCGCGGCTCGGACAAGCGCGGCGGCGCCAACGGGGCCCGCATCCGGCTGGCCCCGCAGAAGGACTGGGCGGTCAACCAGCCGGCCCAGCTGGCCACGGTGCTGGCCAAGCTAGAGGAGATCCGGACCAGCTTCGGCAAACCCGTCTCGCTGGCCGACCTGATCGTGCTGGCGGGCTCGGCGGCGGTCGAGAAGGCGGCCAAGGACGCCGGCTTCGACGTCGAGGTCCCGTTCGCGCCGGGCCGCGTCGACGCCTCCCAGGACCAGACCGACGTGTCGTCGTTCGCGGTGCTGGAGCCCAGGGCCGACGGCTTCCGCAACTATCTGAACACCGACGCGCCGCTGACGGCCGAGGAGTTGCTGATCGACCGCGCCCAACTGCTGACCCTGACCGCGCCGGAAATGACGGCCCTGGTCGGCGGCTTGCGGGCGCTGAACGCCAACACCGACCAGTCGCAGCATGGCGTGCTCACCCAACGTCCGGGCGCGCTGACGAACGACTTCTTCGTCAACCTGCTGGACATGGGCGTGGTCTGGACGGCGACCTCGGAAGAGGAAGCCACGTTCGAGGGCCGCGATCGCAAGACCGGCGCGCCGAAATGGACCGCCACCCGGGTCGACCTGGTGTTCGGCTCCAACTCGCAGCTGCGGGCGCTGGCCGAGGTCTATGCCGAGTCCGACATCACCTTCGTGGCGGCCTTCGTGGCGGCCTGGACCAAGGTGATGAACGCGGATCGGTTCGACCTGGCTTGATCGACAAGGGGCGCGGCCGGGATCGGTCGCGCCCGTCTCGAACTGGGCAGGGCGCGGCGACACACGACCGCGCCCGTTCCGCTGGGAGGACCGGATGCCACACACCGTGGACGCCGTGTTTCAGGAAGAGCTGCGCCGCGCCGGCCTGTCCGGCCGGGGCATGCTGCCGCATCTGCTGGCGCTGCTGAGGGAGTCGCCCGAGACGCATCTGTCGTTGTCGGACATCGCCGGCCTGACCGTGGAAGCCGGCCTGGCGATCACCGCCGAAGACCTGGCCCGGCGCCTCGAGGCCCTGGCCGATCACGGCCTGATTAGCCGCCTGCCGACCACGACCACCGAGATCGTCTTCGACACCGTGCCCGAGCCGCACTCGCACATCCTGTACGAGGACTCCGCGCAGATCGTCGATCTGCACGTCTCGGCCGAAACCCTGCTGCTGATGGTCCGCGACGCCCTGGCCCAGCACCCGGAGGGCGTGGACGTCATCATGCGCTTTCGGCGACAGGGGTCGCCACCTCACGACTCGTGAAAGGGCTCCCGGCGCGGCGCACCATGCCGCCGGGCCGCCTCGACCAAGGTCCGGTCGCGGTCGTCGGCCGTGCGCCCGCCCCCGGCCAGCAGCCGGACCCCCAGGACCAGGCCCACCCCAACGGCGGCGATCCGCGGGGTCACGTCGACCAGTGTGCCGTCGAGGAGGCCGAACAGAGCGGTTTCCAACATCACGCCCCTCCGCGCTCAGATCGCCAGGTCGGCGGCGGCGTTGCGCGCCTCGGCCGCCAGCCGGCGCCAGCAGTCCAGGACGTCCACCACCGAGCTGTTGGCGGCGAACGGCTGGCCATGCTCGGCGCAGGCCATCATCTGGGCGGACCCGGCGCGCAGGTCGTCGGCGATCGCGGTCCAGTCGTCCCCCAGCCGGGCCAGCCCGCCGACTTCCAGGCCCAGCGCGGCCGCCGGGGCGATGACGTCGTGGAAGATCAGCTCCTGGCGCGAGCGCAGCGGCGGCTCGAACGCCCAGCGCTGGGTCGCCCCACCGCGCTTCAGCGTGGTGAAGACCGGCGCGCCGTGCCGCCAGCCCCCGTCGCCCGGGCACTCCAGCGCCAGGGTCTGATAGCTGACGTTCTGCAGATAGAGGTCGGACGACACCGACACGAAGAACCGCGCGGCCTCCGCCGGCGCCTGATCCCGGCGCACCACGCGGGGCCTTGGCCCCCGGTCCGCGAAGGTGAACGGCGGCGGCCTGCGGGTCAGCGGAATGAGGTCTTCGTCCTGATCGACGACCAGGACGAGATCGGGATCGACGGCGCTGATCAGCACATAGGCGTCGCCGCTGGGTTCCAGGATCCAGGACTGGCGCTTGTCGAAGGTGGCCATGTCGCTGGCGCAGGCCCAGCCGTCGTCGTCATGGCTGAGGCACATGCCGGGGACGTGGGGCAGCACGATCCGCACCGGCGGGTTACGCTCTCGCCGGGCGAAGGCCTTGCCCAGGCGTTCGGCGGCCTGGGCCAGCGGCGTCATGGCGCCGCTCAGCGCGCCGGCGCGGCGGGCCCTCTCCTCGGCGGCGCGGCATAGGGTTTCCAGGATCGCCTGGCAGGCCTTGGCCTCTTCCAGCGACGGTGGTCGGGTCTTCAACGGACCCAGCAGGGCGGCCAGACGACGATAGAGATCCGGCGCGACATCCTTGGCGTAGCTGACGATGTCTTCCGCCAGAGTCCTGGCGTCGTCGCGCACGGCGGTGTCCCAGGTCTCGGCGGCGGTCGCGAACGCGATCCAGGCATCCAGCAACGTCTGGTCCGAGAACCAGGTGACCCGGGCGATGTCGGCGACCGGCGCGGCGCGGCGGCGCCCCTCGGCGACCATCAGGCACAGGCGTCGCCAGGCCCCGGTCTCCAGCGCCGGCAGCCTTTCGCGCGCCGCCGTCGCCGGCTCGGCCACGACGCCGCCGCAGCCGGCCACGCTCCGGGCCTGGGCAGGACTGGAAGGTCGATCCGCGAACAGCCTCAGACTACGCACCGGTTCGCCCGAAACGACCGTCGAGGATCCCCGTGGTGGCGTAGTGCAGGACCCCCTCGATGAGGTTGGGCACCTGCGCCTCCGGCAGGCCCTGCTCACGCGCCCAGACCTTCAGAACGTGGCGAAGCAGACGCGCGGCCGCGTCGTCGACGGGCGGGACGGCGTTGAGAATGGCGTTGGAGGCGTTGGAGGTTTGGTCTTGGTCGAGAAGCATGGCGTGGCTCCTGATGAGGCAAGCGGTCACGCACGCGGCGCGACCCGGGAAAAGGCAGGGTCGAAAAAGGCGGGACCCGACCGGCGGGTGGCCGGGTCCCTCAGTCGGTTCACGCGGCCGACGGCGAGCGCGGACAAAGGCGGTGTCGGTCAAGCAAGCCTCCCAGTGATGAGGGACTGCAGAGACGTTCAGCCGCCCGGACCTTGCTCGTCGCGGTCGACAGCTAGACCATGGGGAAAAATGACCGTTTTCGATGTGCGGATCTGCACAACGAACAAAGATCGGAGACCGGCGATCTTCGAAACACGCCTGGCGCGCAAACGATTGAGTGCTCGCCTGGTGTTGGAGCCCGCTTTAGGACGCGCGGGTCAGGCTGAAGATCGGGGTGGCCGCAAAGCCTTTGTGGCCCTGGGTGCGGCCGACATAGCCGCAGCGGACGCTGTCGCCGTGGAAGGTCGCCAGGGCCCCGGCCAGGGCTTCGCTGACGCAGGCCGAGCCAGGGGCCACGTCGGGTTCGATCCGCGCGGCGACGACGACATGGGCGCCGATCACGGCGGGGGTCCGGGTCAGCGGGTTGGTGCGCAGGTGCACCGGCCCGTAGTGCCCGCCGATCCGCAGGCCCAGCGAGCGCGGCAGGCCTAGGGAGCGAAGATCCAACGCCTTGTGGGTCTCCAGCAGGGCCAGGGCCGCCAGGGCGGCGTCCACCGGCTGGTCGAAGACCAGGAACAGGCCGTCGCCCCAGGTCTCGACATGGCTGGGCCGCGCCGCCAGTCGCTCGATGGTCCGAGCCATCTGGCCCATCACGATCTCGATGAAGGCCGGGATCTGGTCGTCGCGCAGGGCGCCGAAGCCTCTCACGTCGGCGAACAGCATCGCCTTCATGGCCCGCCGGGGCGGTTCTTCCGGATGAGCCGGGGCGCGGTGCGGCGGCGGGGGCCGCTCGATCCGGATGACCGCCCGCCGACGGCCGCCGCGCGCCCAGTAGGCCAGGTCGTAGGAGACGCCGGCCGGCCCGTCGGTCTCGTGGCCGTCCCACACCGCCAGTTGGATCGCTTCGGTCGCCAAGGTCTGGGCCCGCAGCACGGCGCAGCCCATGGCGACCTGGCTGGAATAGGCGAAGATCTGCTCGTCGCCGATGTAAGGGTCCTGCGAGGCGTAGCGGATCGACGTCGCGGCGCTCATGCAGCGCTCGAAACGCGCGATCCATGCGGCGCCGAACGGCGCGACCGACACCTCGACGAACGACTCGCGGCTGACCGGCAGCACCACGTGCAGCTCCGCGCCCGCGGCCAACAGGGCCTCGGCGAAGACGATGTCGGCCCCCGCCGCCAGGCTGCCATAGCCGAAACCGACGCGCTGCTCGCGCAACTGCGCGTCGATCTGGCGACGCAGGGCGCAGTCGGCCTCGGTGGCGTCGCTGGCGGGTCCCAGGATGTGACCGGTGAAATGGGCGCAGACCGGCGGCCGGAACGGCGCCAGCCAGGCCGGGTCGACACCGGTCTCGCGGCACAGCATCTCGAGCTGGCGCAGGGTCGAGGCGTGGGCGGCGAAGGCCTGGGGCGCGTGGGCCAGGGCCCGGACCATCGTCAGGCGCGCCGCTTCGAGGTCGCCGGTCAGGAACCGCGCCTCGGCCCGGCTGGCCGCTTCGTAATAGGCCGCCTCACCCGTCAGGTCGGGCGGCGGCGGGATCTTCAGCGCCTCGGCGGCGCGAGACCGGGCGCCGACCGGATCGCCGGCCACCAGGGTCATGGTCGCGGCGTTGATCGCGCCATACAGGCCGCCAAAGCGGTGAAACAGCGCCTCGTAGCGACGGATCGAGGCCCGGGCGAAGGCGACGCGGCGGCGACCGCGCGCGGACAGGGCCACGTCCTTCAGAAGCCGGGCACCCAGGGCGACGGCGTCGGAATCCCCATCCGCGCGGTCCAGGCCCAGCCGGACATATTCGGCCCGCGCGAAGTCCGCCGCGCCCGACCTCGCAAGGCAGAGCACGGCGGCGTAGGCGATGTCGCGTGAGGTCTCGCCCGCCTCGAGGGCGGCGTGGGCGATGTCGTAGGCCGCGAGGATCTCGCCGCGCTGGATCAGCGCGGCGACCTTGTCCTTGTCGAACATCGCGCCCGGGATCAGGGAACGTGGCCCGTGCCGTTCTCGACGTCGGGATCGAGATCGATCTTCTGGTTGTGCGAGTCGGTCATGAACAGGCTGTAGCTGTACGTGCCCATCCGCTGGTCTTCGTAGATGATCTTGAACTGGGTGCGCGGCGACGGGTCGCCGCCGTCGATCGAATACGGCACCCAGACATAGCTCGAGAAGTTGACGCCGTAGTCGTTGGCGACCTCGATCGGCCGGGACTGGAACTTCCAACCGGCGTTGATCAGGTCGTCGCACAGGGTGAAGACCAGTTCGCAGCGCTCGCTAAGATCGAGCAAAAGCCGCTTCGGACGCAGCGGATCGATGACATTCATGAAGTTGTAGCGGTCGTCCAGCCCGATGACGAGTTGGACAACCTTACTGGGAACGGGTTCAGTCATTTCTATATAGCCCCCTATCAACTTGCATCTCTACCTGCGGGAGAGCTCCTCCAGAACGCAAGGAATGCGGGGTGTTCATAACCTTGTTTGGTTAAGCCGATCACAATGGCGTCGGCATCCGCGCGCCTTCCAAGCGCCAGATAGGCTCGCGCCAAGACGTCCAAGCTGGCCGGCGGCAGCGACCGACGGCGCGTCGACAAGGTCGCCGCCGCCGCCTCCGGCTGCCCCATGGCCAGCTGCGTAAAGCCCAGCAGGCGCACGTGATCAATCTTCGCGGCCCCCGCGCCCGGCGCGTCGCCGATGTCCTTGGCCAGCTTCCGCGCGAGCGCGCGCGCCTCGTCCAGGTCGCCTGCGCGCTGGGCCAGCAAGATCGCCTGCTGGGCCAGCCGTCCCTCGAGGTCGGCGCGCCAGGCCGTATCCTTCGCGCCAGTCCGCAGCTTCGCGACGCCCGCCACCGTCGCCGCGTAGGCGACGCGCGCCGACGCCGGGTCCGACCAGAGGTCGCGGTCGACCTCGTCCAACTGCCCGACGACCAGATATTCCCGCCAACGGGCGTTGGTGGGATCAAGGGCGGCCAGTTCGCGCAGCCGTCGCATGGCGACCTGAGACCGCGCGCGCGCCTCGGCCACGCGTCCCACGTCCAACTCCAGCCGGGCCAGGGCCAGTTCGGTGGCGACGCTCTTGGCGGCCAGGCGCTGGTCGTTCGGGCGCCCGGCCACGCCCTCGGCCAACAGTTTCGCCGCGGCTTCGCGCTCGAGCAGCGCCTCGCGCGGCCGGCCCGAGACCAAGAGGGTGTCGGCGATCCACGCGTGGGTATTGGCCGTGTCGCCAAGGCGCTTGGCGTCCTTGGGCGCGCGGACGCGCTCGGCGTCGAACACGGCCAGGGCCGCGCGGAACGCGGTCAGCGCCTCCTCCGGACGCCCCTGTTCGAACACGAGCATGCCGAGATTGTTGTTGGCGTAGGCCACCTCGATCCGCCAGTCCGCGCGGCTGACGTCCAGCTTGACCAGCGCCCGCGCCAGCTCGGCATAGCGCTTGAAGCCGCGCTCGGCGCTGGCGACGTCGCCCTGACGCCATTCCATATAGGCCAGCCAGAAGACGTTCTGGGCCTCGTCGAAGATGCGCTCGCCGTTGGCGGGGTCGCGCTCGACCAGAGCGTGGGTGGTCGCCGCCGCCTGGCCGAAGGCGTCCTTAGCGCCGGCGATGTCACCGCGCTGCTCGCGGATCGTGCCAAGCAGGGTTTGCGCCTTGGCCCGCTGGGCCAGCGCCTTGTCGTCCAGCCGGTCGGTATGGGCCTTGGCGTAATAGGCCAGCACCTTGGCGCTGACGCCGTCCAGCACGTCGAGGCGGCCCACCGGCTCCAGCTGCTGGCGCAGGTCGCCCAGCATGTAGGCCACCAGGGCCTCGGTCTCGTCGCGCTGCTCGCGGGCGATCTGGCGGGACTTCAGGGTGGTGACGGTCATCGCGCCCATGCCCACGGTGACGACAGCGGCCAGGGTGGTGAAGGCGGCCATCAGTTGCAGGCGCCGACGCGCATCGCGCTGAACCAGCTGGTCGAGGCTGACGCCGAGCAGCCGCGCGGCGATCTTCAGCCGAGCCAGCCGCTTGCCGTCGGCGTCGCGGCGCAGGTCGACGGCCAACGGCTCGACGTCCTCGGGCAGGGCGGCGCGCAGGGCCGGCGGCAGCACGTCGCTCAGCGACGCCTGGTCCGATGTCGCGGGGGTGATCACGCAAAGGACCGCGCTCGGACCTCGGTCCTTCAAAAAATAGGCGACCTCCTGGTCCACCCAGCGCGAGGTCGCGGCGGTCGGCGAGCACAGAACGATCAGGGCGTCGGAGCGGTCGAGCGCGTCGCGGATGGTTTCGCCAAGATCAGCGGCGGCGCTCAACTCGTCTCGGTCGCGAAAAATCGGTCGAAGATCGCGCGCGATACTGGCGTCGCCGCGCACCGACAACCTGGGCGGAGCGCGATAGCTCTCTAAAGCGCGATGAAGCCATTCCGCCGCTTGGCGGTCATGGTGACTATAGCTGATAAAGGCCTTGTAGCGCTGCCGGTTGTTCATTCGCCGCCCCCCTCGACAGCGTAGGACCCTAGTCGATGACCGTGATTCCTTCACCACCCCAACGCGCGTCGGCCGCGACGGTCGATCCCGAGGACTATCGCGGCAACAAGCTGTTCCGGCACATGACGCGCGACGAGGTGGCGGCCCTGGCGCCGCAGGTCGAGAACCTGCGCTACGGCAAGGGCGAGATGATCCTGCAGCGCCACGACCTGGACGGCGGAATCTACCTGCTGCTGGAGGGCGCCTTGCTGGCCAACCAGTACGCGCGGTCGGGGCGCGAGGTCGGCTATCGGCGCATTCTGCCCGGCGGCTATTTCGGCGAGATCGCGGCGATCGACGGCCTCCCCCGCTCGGTCAACATCGTCGCCTTGGAGGATGCGCGGCTCGTGCGCCTGCCCCAGCGCCTGGTGATGCGTCTGTTCGAGGAATCACCGCGCTTCATGCGGGCGCTGCTCGAGGACATGGCCGCCCTGACCCGCGCCCTGACCGACCGCCTGTTCGAACTGACCGCCGTCTCGGTGGCCTGCCGCGTGGACATCGAGCTGCTGCGCATGGCCACGGCGGCGGGCGGCCACGGCGAGGAGGCGGTCATCCATCCCTGCCCCACCCACGCCGAGCTGGCGGTGCTGGTCGGCAGCCAGCGCGAGCCGGTGACCCGCGAGCTGAACCGCCTGGCCGGCCTGAACATCATCCGCCAGAGCGGCCGCACCCTGAAGATCCTCGACATGGCCGCCCTGGCCGACGAGGTCGAGCGCATCGGCGGCGAGCTCTAGGCTCTAGTTGGCGAGAGCCTTTTCGCCCGTGATCCGCAGCCGGGCGGCAACACCCGAGGCGGCGGTCAGGCCAGGCCGCGACACCGGCTGGCCGCCGCCGATCCACAGCTGGGCCTCGCCGGGCTGGACAGAGCGGCGCCCGGCGGCGTCGACAGTGGCGAAGGCGTCCGGGTCCAGGTCGAAGGTGACGGTCTTCGTCTCGCCCTTGCGCAGCGACACCCGCTGGAAGCCCTTCAGCGCCCGGATCGGCGCGCCGGCCGCGCCGGGCCGCGAGACATAGAGCTGGACCACCTCGTCGCCGTCGCGGCCGCCGGTGTTGGCGACGGGCACGGCGACCTTGACCCGCTCCCCGGCGGTGACAGCGCCCTTCAGCACGGGCTTGCCGTACGAGAAGCGCGTGTAGGACAGGCCGTGGCCGAACGGGTAGAGAGCCTCGCCGCCGAAATAGCGATAGGTGCGGCCGGCCATGCCGTAGTCCTTGAAGGCCGGCAGCTGGTCGGCCGTGCGATAGACCGTGATCGGCAGGCGGCCCGAGGGACTGAAGTCGCCGGCCAGCAGGCCCGCGATCGCGGTCCCGCCCTCGCCGCCCGGATACCAGGCCTCGACCACCGCCGGCAGGGTCTTGTCGGCCCAGTTGGCGCTAATCGCCCCGCCGTTCATCAGTATAAGGACGACTGGCTTGCCCAGGCCGTGCAGGCGCTCCAACAGCTGCTCCTGCGGGGCGGGCAGGTCGAGGCTGGTGCGGTCGCCGCCGGCGAAGCCCGGGGCGTGGACCGACATCTCCTCGCCCTCGACCCGGGCGGTCAGACCGCCGGCGAAGATCACCAACTCGGCGTCCTTGGCGGCGGCTAGGGCGGCGTCGCTGTCGTCGGCCGGCTGGCTCCAGGTCAGCCCCTGGGTCCCGCGCTCGCTGTCCTGGCGGGCCTCGACGGTGATGGCGTAGGTCTTGCCCGCCTGAAGGTCGATGGTCTGGGCCGTGGACGGGTCGACCGCCGCGTTCCAGAAGTCGGCGATCACCTTGCCGTCGACCCGGATCCGCCAGCCGCCATCGCCGGTGAGCGAGAACCCGTGCGCGCCGGTCTGGCCGGGCGTGACGAAGCCGCTCCAGCGGATCGAGCTATGGCGTTCCGTTCGCGTGGGCCAGCCCCAGCGGAACTTGATGTTGGCGTCGACCCGCGTCTCCACCGGCGCGCCGGCGAGGTCCAGATTACCGAACTCCTCGACCTTCAGGCCCTTGGCCGCGCAGGTCGCGTCCTGGCAGAAGATAGCGTCCGGGGTCGGGCTGCTGGCCGGACCGACGACGCCCGTCCCCGGGACATGGATCACCTTGGCGTCCGGAAAGCGCGCGCGGATCCCGGCCAGCACCGTCACCGGCTTGGACGGCGTGCCGTTGTAGTTGCCGACCAGGGCGTCGACGCTGTCGGCGTTGGGGCCGATCACCGCGATGGTCCTCGGCGCGGCCTTCAGCGGCAGCAGACCGTCGTTCTTCAGCAGCACCAGCGACGACCGGGCCGCGCGCAGGGCGACGGCGTGGTGAGCCGGCGTGTCGTTGTCGGCGGCGGTGATCTTGCCCCACGGCCCGCGCGTCGGCGGATCCATCAGGCCCAGGCGGTAGCGGACCTCGAACAGCCGGCGCATGGCGACGTCGACCTCGGCCTCGCTGACCAGGCCCGTCCGCACCGCCTCGACGATGGCCGGCGCCTCGACGCCCTTGGGACCGCCGAAGTCGCAGGCCAGGTCGGTGCCGGCTTTCAGAGTGGCGGCGAAGGCCTCGGCGGCGGTCTTGCGATAGGCGTGCGAAGTCGGCAGGTAGACATCCGCGACCGCGGCGCAGTCCGAGACCACATGGCCCGAAAAGCCCCAGTCGCGACGCAGGCGATCGGTCAGCAGGGCCGGATTGGCGCAGGCGGGCAGGCCGTCCACGGCATTGTACGCGCACATCACCGCCTGGGCGTGGGCCCGCGTGATCAGCGCCTTGAAGGCCGGCAGATAGGTGTCTTCCAGGTCGTGCGCCGACGGATGGATGTCGTCGCGATGGCGGTCGGCCTCGGGCCCGCTGTGGACGGCGAAGTGCTTGGCCGTGGCCGCGGTCTTCAGGTGGTCCAGGTCAGGTCCCTGCAACCCCTTCACGAAGGCCACGCCCATCTCGGCGGTGAGGACGGGGTCCTCGCCATAGGTCTCCTGGCCCCGGCCCCAGCGCGGGTCGCGGAAGATGTTGATGTTCGGCGACCAGACCGTCAGGCCTCGGTACTGGACGGTCGAGCCGTCGGGGGCGACCTTCTCGACGTACTTGGCGCGAAACTCGGTGCTGATGACGTTGGCGGCCTCGCCCATCAGCTGGGTGTCGAAGGTGGCGGCCAGGCCGATCGCCTGCGGGAAGACGGTGGCTTCGCCAGCCCGGGCCACGCCGTGCAGACCCTCGTTCCACCAGTTGTAGGCAGGCACGGCCAGGCGCGGGATGGCGGGCGCGGCGTGGCGCAACTGGCCGGCCTTTTCCTCCAGGGTCATCCGCGCGACGAGGTCGGCGGCGCGCTGAGCGGCGGGCAGGGTCGGGTCGGAATAGGGCGTGTCGGCGGCGTGGGCCGCTCCCGCCAGCGAACCCAAGATCAGCGAGGCCGAAACCAGCCAGTGGCCGTGCTGTCGCATGGCGAATCCTCCCTTATCCCGGGCCGTTCCAGCCCTCGCGCCCGGCTCGCCGCCGGTGTCACGCGGCCAGAGATAGACACGCGAAATCGGGACTGGGAAGAGAAAAGTTACCGGTCACATTCGTGCCGGCGACGGCCCTTGCCAGCCCATCTATCCATGACGAACGGCGGGTCGCGATCCGCACGAAAAACCGGGCGTACATTCCCGAAACTTACGGGCGACTACGCGAGATTCCGGGCGCGGCGGGACGGCAACAATCGGCCACGGCGCGGCCAAGCGTCCCGGGCGGGCTACATGCTGACCGTGCCCGTCGAGAACCTGCCGGCGGAATAGCCCCCCCCTACTGCGGTCCGCCGGGACCTTGGAAGTCGAAGCCCGGATCCTTGCGGTTCTTGCCGACCCCGAACGTCCAGGCCAGGCTGACGCGAAGCCAACGGGCGTCGAAGTCGCGGACCACCACGCTGTTCAGCGTCGGGGTCTTGATCACCTGCTTGTCGCGATAGAGGTCGAGCGCGTCCTGGACCGTCACCACCAGCGACAGACTGTCGTTGATCTTGCGACGATAGCCCAGGTCGATCGCGGCGAACGGCATGCCGTAGCCTTGCGGCGTCAGGCGCTTGCCGGCCATGAAGCCGTTCAGCTGCAGCAGATCCTTCGACGTCACCTGCCAGCTGAGCCCCGCGCGCCCCTGGGCGGTGACGGCCGAGCGCTTGCCCGGGAAGCCGAGGTTCGAACCGTCCATCTCGACCCAGAAGAAGTTGCTGCTGACATTGTAGGTCAGTTTCGGCGTCAGCTTGCCGTTCAGCACCAGCTCCAGCCCGCCGTTGCGGGTCTGGGCGGCATTGGCCTTGGTGGTGACGAACACCCCGCCGCCGATGTCGGAGACGATGTCGGTCACGACCTTTTCGTTCTCGCGATAGTACAGGGTGGCCAGGGCCATGGTCGGGGCCTTGCGATACTGCCAGCCCAGCTCGAACGAGTGGGTATGCTGCGGCTTCAGCGCCGGATTGCCGACCCGGTAGTTCAGCGGATCCAGGAAGAACGGCACCGGGTTGAGGTCGAACGGGCCAGGGCGCTGCAGGCGCTGGCTATAGCTGGCGGTCAGCTTCTGGCGGTCGTTCAGCGGGTAGGACAGGTGCAGGCTGGGCATCAGCCGGGCGGTGTCGTTGTCGGTCTTATGGCCCAGCGCGGTCAGATCAAGCTTCGACTGCTCGTAACGCAGGCCCGCCAGCACCGTCAGCTCGCCGACCGGGCGCTCGTAGGTGACATAGGCCTGGTTCAGTTGCTGCTCGTAGAAGAACTGGCTGGTCAGGGTCGGATCGGCCGTCAGCCCGGCCAGCGAAGGGCCCCTGAGCCCCTCGTTGTCGTAACCGTTATCGTCGAATTGCAGGTCGAAGCCGAGCTTCAGGGTCTGGCCCGCGCCCATGGGCCGGACATAGTCGCCCTTCAGGTCGGTCTGGCGGGTGTCGTAACCCAGGCGCTGCTGGTCGAACACGCTGGTCGCGGCCGGCAGCGAGCCTACCGTGTGACCGGTGCGCGTGCGGTTGTCGTCGACGACGTCGTAGCTGATCTTCAGCGTCAGTTCGTGGCCGTCGCCGTCGAACTTCCGGCGCAGATTGCCGCTGATCGCGCCGTTGTCGCGCCGCTGGCGGATGGTCAGGTCCCGCTGATAGGCCTGGACCAGCCCGCCGCTGGCGTCCTTGCGCGTCGTGGCGCCCAGATTGTCGAGCGCGAAATCGACGCGGCTGACCCGGGCCTCGCCGCCGATGCGCAGCTTGTCGGTCACGTCGTAGTCGACGGAGCCCTGGCTGCTCAGATTCTCCATGTCCAGCTGGGTCCGGGTCTTGACCTCGCTGTCGATGGCGGCCTGCTGGCGACGCTCGTATTCGGTCTGGCTGGCCGGGTCGCGGCGGTAGTTGACGTCGCCGGACGCCGACAGCTTGCCGCTGTTGTAACCGACATTGGTGCTGATCGCGCCACGGCCGGAATCCCCGCCAGTCAGGCGCAGCGAGCTGGTGCGGCCCGCGCCCTTGGCCTTCTTGGTGATCAGGTTGATGACCCCGCCCGTCCCGTCGGCGCGGAACTCGGCCGAGGGGTTGGTGATCACCTCCACCCTGTCGATCCGCTCGGCCGCCATCGACTGCAGCGCCTGGCCGCGGCTGTCGCCCTGGAACTGGCCCGAGGGCTTGCCGTCGATCAGGATGGTCACCGACGGATCGCCCCGCAGGCTGACATTGCCCTGCACGTCGACCTCCACCGAGGGCAGGTTGCGCAGGGCGTCGGCGATCGAGCCGGACTGGGCCGAGAGATCGCCCGAAACGCTGTAGCTGCGGCGATCGATCGAGGTGCGCACCGCCGGCGCGTCGGCGGTCACCGTGACCGCGCTGACGCCCGTCGAGGCTTCGGCCGGCTTTTGCGGCGCGGCCTGAGGTGCGGGCGTGGCGGTGGAGGCGGCTTGGGCGGCGGCGAGCACGACCCCGACGAGACCGATATGCACTTTGACTTTCCCCTCGGGTCGCTGGCGTCAGCGACGGAATGAGCTATCATACAGCTGTATTCTCACATAGAATACAAATGTAGTTTCTGTAATGCGGAGAGGGCGCGTGCGAATTTCGGGCGCCGAGAGCCAGATCATGGAGGCGCTGTGGCGGCGCGGCCCTCTGACGCCGGACGGCGTCGTCGCCGAGGTCGGCGAGGCGCACGGCTGGGCGCCGGGCACGGTCAAGACGCTGATCACCCGCTTGCTGAAGAAGGGCGCGATTTCCGGCGCCCGCGAGGCTGGCGGCTATCTCTACCGGCCGCTGATCTCCCGCGATGATTATGTGCAAGCCGAGAGCCAGGGCCTGGTCGACCGCCTTTTCGGTGGCGAAGTCGCGCCCCTGGTCGCACATTTCGCGCAGCATCGGGCGCTGACGGCCAAGGACGTCCAGCTTCTGAAGGACCTGATCGCGGACATCGAGGACGATGACTGAGGCGCTGGAAACCCTGCTGCGCGTCAACCTGGCCCTGGCGGCCGCGATCGCCGTGGTCATGGCCGCGCGCGTGCCGGTCCGACGCCTGTTCGGCGCGCGGGTCGCCTACGCTCTGTGGATCCTGCCGCCGTTGGCCGCGCTGGCCATGCTGGTTCCGGCGCGGGTGGTCACGGTGACCGCGCCGACGCTGCCCGCCCTGGCCCAGCCGGCCAGCGGCGCGCCCTCGACGCAAGCCGCCGCCATGGCCGCCGCGTCGTTCGATCCCGGACCCTTGCTGGCGGGCCTGTGGCTTGTCGGCGTGGCCGCGAGCCTGGCATGGCTGATCTGGCGTCAGGTCCAGTTCGCCCGCGCCGTGCGCGCCGGACAGGCGGGACCGGCCGTGGTTGGGGTGCTGCGCCCGCGCATGGTGACGCCCACTGATTTCGCCGAACGCTACACCCCGCGTGAACGCGAGGTGGTGCTGGCCCACGAACGCACCCACCTCGAGCGCGGCGATCCGCCGGTCAATGCGGCCGTCGCCCTGATGACCTGCGTGAACTGGTTCAATCCGGCCTGCCACGTGATGGCGCGTTGGCTGCGGATCGACCAGGAGCTGGCCTGCGACGCCCGCGTCATCGCCGCCCATCCCAAGGCCCGCAAGGCCTATGCCGAGGCCATGCTGAAGACCCAGCTGGCCGCCCGGCCCTTGCCGCTGGGCTGCCACTGGTCCAGCCACCCGCTGGCCCAGCGCGTGCGGCTGCTGTCGCGTCCTTCGCCCAGCCGCGCCCGCCGTCTGGTCGGCGTCGGCCTGACCCTCGTGCTGGGCCAGGCCGGGGCCATCGGCGTCTGGGCGGCGCGTCCAGCCGAGTTCGTGCTGGTTTCAGAGGCGCCCTCCGCCCCGGAGGCGCGGCCCGCGATCGTCTCGGCGTCGCCTCGGGCGACCGAGGCTCCGCCGTCGCTGCGCCAGCCGACCAAGCCTGCCCCGCCGACCGCCAAGGTCGCCGAGACACCGGTGGTCGCCGCCACCCCCGAACCTGCGCTGGCCCAGGCCGAGATTCAGGCCGCGCCGACGCCGGCGACCGCGCCCCCGCCGTTCGCCGACCTTCGCAGCCCTCGGATCATCCGCGCGATCGCCGACCGATCCCTCGTCGAGCCCGGCTCGGCGGTGCGGGTGATCGCCAGCGGCCTGGCCCCCGACGGCGCGCCGCTTTGGGCCGACTTCACCGCCTTCGGCTCGCAGCGCCTCTATCGCAAGGGCGCCTACGCCCGCAGAGGCAGCCGCTATTCGCTGTTCACCAGCGTCGTCCAGGAGGGCCAGCGCCTGCGGGTCACGGTCAGCCTGGGCAAGGCCTTCCGCCCGGAGCTGACCGGCTCGATCGACCTGGCGCCCAACGAGACCGGGATCCTGCGCTTGCCGACCGGCCAGGCCATGGTCGTCACCGCTCTGGTGCGGGCCGAGACGCCGGAGGAGATCGAGGAAGGCCAGCGCCTGTCGGAATACGCCGAGAACGCCGTCGGAATGGGGCTGAAGCTTTAGACGGCGCCTGTCGCCCCCGCGCATCGACTCTTCCGCGTGCGTCGCAAGTGAGTGTCACAATTGCCGTCTAGGCAGGAACCGCCTTCGGGCGATGTCCAGCCAGCGGAAGACGGATGAGCGGCGCCGACAGGGAAAGAACACGGTGGTTCCTGCGGAATATCCTGCCGCACGAGTCCGCGCTGAGGGGTTGGCTGTCGCGCCGCCCGCTGCCGGGCGTCGACGCCGACGACGTGATCCAGGAAGCCTATTCGATCCTGGCCGAGCTGGAGACGGTGGAGAGCATCCGCTATCCGCGCGCCTATCTGTTCCAGGTCGCCCGCTCGGTCATCACCCGCCACGTCCGCCGCGCCCGCATCGTGCCGATCCATACGGTCGACGACCTGGAGCGGCTCGAACACAGCGACGACGCGCCCTCGCCCGAGCAGCACACGATCGACCGGGACGAACTGCGCCAGCTGGCCCGCGCGATCGCGGCCATGCCGGTCAAGACGCGCGAGGCCTTCATCCTTCGCCGCGTCAAGGACTTGCCGCAGCGCGAGATCGCGGCGCGGATGCGAATTTCCGAGAATACGGTCGAGACCCACATCTCCCGAGGCGTCCTGTTCTTGATTGATTGGTTCGGCCGTGGCGGAAACAAGCGGTCCCAAACCTCTAAGACCCTGGAAGCGGAGATTGCCGGGATAGATGGCCGAGCGAGACACCAGTCGAGACATTGATCAGGCGGCGTCCGGCTGGACGGCGCGGCTGGATCGTGGGCCGCTGACCCCGAACGAAGACGACGCGTTCCAGGCCTGGCTGCGGGCGGATCCCCGCAGCCGCGGCGCCCTCCTGCGCGCCCAGGCGCTGTCGATGATGAGCGAGTCCGCCCAAGCTCTGGGGGACGGCTTCGATCCGGTCGCGTTCCAGGACGCCCGGCGCCCAAGGTTCGCGGGCCTGTCTCGCCGCCAAGCCCTGACCTGGACCGGAAGCGCGGCGGCGGCGGCTTCTCTCGTGGCCCTGGGCGTCGCCCTGCCCGCGGCTGGCGCCGTCGTCAGCACCCGGCGCGGCGAGATCCGCCTCGTGCCGCTGAAGGACGGCTCGACCGTGCTGCTGAACACCGAAAGCCGCGTCCGGGTGAAATACGACGACGGCCAGCGCTGCGTCACCCTGCTCGAGGGCGAGGCCTATTTCTCGGTGGCCCGCGACGAGCGGCGGCCCTTCGTCGTCGAGGTCGATGGCCGTCGCCTGCGCACGGCCCAGGCGGCGTTCCGGGTCCGCAAGCTGGACGCCGATCCCGTGGACGTGCTGGTCAACGAGGGTCAGGTCGATCTCGCGGTGGGGGGGCGGACAACCGCTCCCTTGGCGCTGAAGGCCAATACGCGGCTGATCCTGTCCGATGCGGTCGGCGGGGCTGTCGAGCATCCCCAATTGATCGCGCCCGAAGCGGTGACCCGCGAACTGGCCTGGCGCGAAGGCAAACTGGCCTTCGAGGGCGAAACCCTGAAGCAGGCGGCGGAAACCTTCGCGCGCTACAGCGACACGCGGATCCAGATCCGCGACCCCGACCTGGCGCGCGAACCGGTCACCGGCCTGTTCGCCGCCAACGACCCGGTCGGCTTCGGCCGCGCCATCGCCCACGTGTTCGACGCCAAGCTGGCCCAGGACGGCGACGCCATCGTCCTGACCCGCCGCGCCTCGGCGGAATAAGAAGTTTTTGTTACCGCTAGCGGAAGCCTCCGGCTGACGGCTCTCAACCGCGAACGTCGCGACCAACGCGACGATTGGGGGCTGTCAGCCAATGCGTTCTCGTTACTCCATCCTCTCCTGCGGGGCAGCCGTGGTCGCGCTCGCGATCGCCGCGCCGGTCCACGCGCAGGAGCGCGTCTTCGACATTCCCGCCCAGGCCGCGGTGCGCGCCATTCCCGAGCTGGCCCGCCAAGGCCAGGTGCAGATCGTGGCTCCGGCGCGCAATCTCGACGGGATCCGGACGCCAGCCGTCAAGGGCCGCATGGATGTCCGCACGGCGCTGCGCCTGCTGATCGCCGGCACGCCGCTGCGGATCGACTCCGACGACGGACAGATCATCACCCTGCGCTCGTCGACGGCGGGCGCCGCTCGCCCCCAGGCTAGCGCGGGCGCCGGCGTCATTCGCGGTCGCATCTTCAACACCGCCACGAACGAGTACGTGCGCAACGCCGAGGTCCGGGTCGAAGGCGCGCCGAGCGTCGCCTATTCCGAAGACGGCGGTGATTTCCGCCTGACGAACGTTCCGGCCGGCGACATCACCGTCGTGGTCAAGTACGCCGGCCTGCAGGAATCCAAACAGGTCGTCACCGTCACGCCGAACCAGACGGCGACGGTGGAGTTCGCGCTTCAGCCCTACGCCGCCACGAGCGAGGGCGTCGAGGCGGTGACGATCACCGCCAAGCGTGACGGCCAAGCCAGCGCGATCATGGAGCGCCGCGCCTCGACCAACGCCAAGAACGTCGTCGCCGCCGACAACTTCGGCGCCCTGACCATGGGCGACGTGGGCGAGTTCATGAAGAACATGCCGGGCATCTCGCTCGACTATACCGAGGTGGACGCCACCGCCGTGCGCATCGGCGGCCTGGATCCGAAGTACTCGACCTTCACCACCGACGGCGCGCGCATGGCCACGGCCACGTCGAACAACAACAACGGCCGCCAGAACTCGTTCGAGCAGATGTCGATCACCGGCGTCGACTCGATCGAGCTGAACAACACCCTGCAGGCCAGCATGGACGCCGACTCGCCCGGCGGCGCCATCAACCTGCGCAGCAAGTACGCCTTCCAGCGCAACAAGCGACTGCTGCGCTTCCAGCTGGGCGCCGTGGGCACCTCGGACTCCGGCCTGTCGAAGGCCTATTTCCCGGACGACAAGAAGCACGCGCGGATCTTCCCGTCGGCGCAGATCGGCTATGCCGACGTGTTCCTGGACGGCCGCCTGGGGATCGCGTTCAACGCCAGCTACAACGCCAACTACGTCCAGCAGGACCGCATCCAGACCGACTGGTCCTACCTCGCCAGCGGCCGGGTCATTCCCTATCAGGTGATGTGGCGTCCGGGCCCGAAGCTGACCAGCCGCAAGGCCGCCAATCTCAGCGTCGACTACAAGCTGACCGACCAGTGGGCCGTGTCGCTGCGCAGCACCTATTCGTTCTACGACGTCGAGTACTTCAACCAGTACACCTACCTGATCTTCGGCACGACGACGGCGTCACAGACGACGGCGGACTCCAACTCGACCCACATCGCGGTCAATCCGAACGGCACCAACACCCGCCTGCACACCCAGTACTCGCACCGCTACGCCGGCACCCCGTCGGTGCTGATCGCGCCGAAGCTGGAGTACCGCGGCGACACCCTGGAGGCCGTGCTGCGCGGCAGCTATTCCAGCTCGGAATTCCATTTCCGCGACAACAACAAGGGCTTCTTTCAGCGCACGGACAATTACCTGACCCGCATCGGCTTCACGCTGGATCGCGCGTCGGAGGATTCGAACGCCTGGACCTTGCAACAGACCGCCGGCCGCTCGTGGAGCGACCCGACCAGCTTCAATCGCGACGACGACATCGGCAACAACATCCGCACGTCGGAGTCCAACGCCGGCAACCAGATGTACGGCGTCAACCTGGACCTGAAGAAGAAGCTCGACCTCGGGCCCGTCCAGCTCAAGGTGCTGGCGGGCGCCACCTATCGGACCAACGTCTGGAAGACCAACGAGGGCTCGTTCCAGCAGTTCCAGTACGTCGGCCCCACGGGCGACCTGACCCAGAAGGCGCCGGAGGCGGTCATCCCCTGGACCCGCAACTACGACTTCCGGATCCACGGCTTCGACGCCGGCAACATGAACGAGCAGGACTGGCGCGCCGACAGCAACTACGCCGTCTACGACATCTACAAGGCCCATCCCGAGTACTTCGTGCCCGACACCGTCGGCAATCTGAAGCGCAAGCTGGACAACAACAAGAAGGTCGGCGAGACGGTCAACGCCGCCTATTTCGAGGTCCAACCGCGTGTCGGCCGCGCCCAGTTCGACCTGGGCCTGCGCTACGAGAAGACCGAGACCGACGCCCGCGTCGCCGACATCCGTCCGGCCAAGGAGGTCACCGCCGCCGGCCTGTCAGTCAGCACGGTTCCCGGCCTGCTCTACCAGTACCGCAACGGGACCTACGTCACCCGTCACGGCGAGTATGACGACTGGTTCCTGAGCGGCGGGGCCAAGTACGACTTCAGCAAGAAGCTGGTCGGCCAGCTGGCCTTCAGCCAGTCGATCCTGCGGCCCGACTACGGCAATCTCGGCGGCGTCGTCGCGGTCGACGACAACACCCTGTTCGTCACGGTGCCCAACCCGCTGCTCAAACCCGAGCACTCGACCAAGTACTACGCCGGCCTGCAGTACTACCTGGAGCCGTCGGGCGTCATCGGCATCTCGGCCTATCAGCTGGACGTCAAGGACATGCAGGTCACCGGCATGACGGTGAACCCCGAGGACGTCGGCTACAACCCGGGCGACTACGCCGGCTACACCTTCCGCAGCGCCCAGAACCTGCCGGGAACCAGCACCAACAAGGGCGTGACGCTGGAGTACGACCAGCAGCTGACCTTCCTGCCGGGCGCGTTGCGGGGCCTGGGCCTGCGCGGCTCGATCACCAAGATCGATCCCGACGGCGAGCGCGTGAACCTGCCCAAGACCGCGGCCAACTGGGGCCTGCGCTACAGCTACGGCAAGTTCGACGTCCAGCTGACCGGCAACGCCCAGGGTAAGTACCGCACCAGCGCGCTCAACAACACGCCGACCACGCCCAACAACGGCATCCTCTACCACGCCGCCCGCGAGCTCTGGAACGTCAGCGCCAGCTACAAGATCAACCGACAGTTCGAGGTGATGCTGGCCGGTCGCAACATCTTCAACGCGCCCGACGTCATCTATTCGAACGTCCGCAGCCGGGTGCAGCAGTACAGCATCTACGGCTCGATGTGGAACGTCGGGATCAAGGGCTCCTTCTAAGCTTCCTCTGAACTTCACCTCCCGCGGCCGTCCGGTCGCGGGAGTTTTTCTTTGTTCTCATCTTCCTTTGTTGGGGGACCGTCATGGTTCTGACGATTGATCGACGCAGTCTGGTTCTGGGCGGCGGGCTGGGGCTGGGCGCCCTGCTACTGCCTGCCGGGCGCGGCCTGGCCGCCGAGCTGCTCGGCGCGACGGGCTTCACCCACAATGTGGCCAGCGGCGAGCCCGGTCCGGACTCCATGCTGCTGTGGACGCGCTACGTTCCCGCCGCCGGCGACGATATCCTGAACCTGCGGGCCGAGGTGGCGCTGGACCCGGCGTTCACCAAACTGGTGGCCGGCGGCGACGTCCGCACCGGCGCCTATCGCGACTGGACCGCCAAGGTAACCGTCGACGGCCTGAAGCCAGGCACGGTCTACTGGTATCGCTTCGTCGCCCCGGACGGGACCAAGTCTCCGGTCGGCCGCACCAAGACCCTGCCCGTGGGCCCCGTCAGCCGCTTCGGCCTGGCGGTGTTCTCGTGCTCGAACCTGCCCCAGGGCTTCTTCAACGCCTATGCCCACGCGGCGGCGCGGACCGACCTGGACCTGTGGCTGCACACCGGCGACTACATCTACGAATATGGCCTCGCCTCGACCCGCGAGGCCGACTGGGCGCCGGGCCGCAAGGAACAGCTGCTGCCGGCGACCGAGATCCTGGCCATCGCCGACTACCGCCTGCGCTACGCCAGCTACCGCGCCGACCCCGACCTGCAACGCCTGCACCAGATGGCCCCGATGGTGGCCCTGTGGGACGACCACGAGTCGGCCAACGACAGCTGGGAGGGCGGCGCCCAGAACCACCAGCCGGCCACGGAGGGCGACTGGACCGTCCGCCGCGCCGCGGCCATGCAGGCCTATCGCGAGTGGATGCCGGTCTCCGAAGAGCCGTGGAAGGCCTATCCGATCGGGACCCTGGCCACGCTCTACCGCACGGAGTCGCGGCTGCTGGCCCGCACCCGGCCGGCCGACATCGGCGCCAGCTTCAAGGCCGCCGATCCCGACGCCGCCCTCAAGGCGTTCCGCGACGGCGTCTGGCGCGATCCCGCCGCCACCATGCTGGGCGCGACCCAGGAGGGCTGGCTGGCGCACGCGATGAAGGCCAATGCCGGGGCCTGGCAGCTGGTCGGCATGGGCACGATCATCGGCCGCACCGTGATGCCCAAGGACGCCGCCGACTGGCTGCGCCCCGAGACCTCCGACAAGAAGGCCGCCGGCTACCGCAACAATATCCGCGCCGCCCAGGCGGGCCTGCCGATGTGGATGGACCGCTGGGACGGCTATCCCGCCGCTCGCGCCCGCCTGCTGACCTCGGCCCAGGCCGCCGACGCCGACCTCGTCATGCTGTCGGGCGACAGCCACAACGCCTGGGCCTATGGCCTGGTCGAGGACGGCCGTCCCGCCGGCGTCGAGTTCGCCGGCCACGCCGTCACCTCGAACGGCATGGAAGGCGACATGGGGGCCGATCCGAAGCTGGTCGCCCAAGGCTTCATGGCCGCCAATCCCGAGCTGAAATGGGCCGACACCAGCCAGCGCGGCTACATGATGGTCGATGTCACGCCCCAGCGCGTCACCGGCGAGTGGCTGTTCCTGCGGACGGTGAAGGCCCGCGACGTCACGCTGGCGGGAACGCACCGGATGCAGGTCGAACGCGGACGGAGGGTTTTCGCGGCGTAAGCCGCGGCATGGGCGGGGCCTCGCTCAGGCGATCGCGCGGGTGATCGCGGTGAGCAGGCTGGCGCCCGCCAGCGGCTTGCCGACGACGCCGTCGAACAGGCCCGAGCTTTCGATTTGATCGACATCGGCTGAGAAGGCGAGGATGGGAATGGCGGCGTTGGGCCCGTTCTCGGTGCGAATACGCCGGGCCGCGCCTGCGCCGTCGAGGCCCGGCATCCGAAGATCCATGAGGATGAGGTCGAACGGCGCGCGGCTGGCGGCGGCCACCGCGCCGAGGCCGTCGACCGCCTCGCTGAGCTCGACGTCGAACGGCGTCAGCATGGCTCGCACGAGTTCGCGGTTCGTCCGGTTGTCGTCGGCCACCAGGATCCGGCAACCGGCCGGCAGGAGGATCTCGTCCTGCTCCGACGCCACGGACGCGACGGCGTCCACGATGGGCGCGGGAATCGCGAACCAGAAACAGGCCCCCTCGCCCTCCCCGCCGCGCACGCCGATGTCGCCGCCCATGGCGTCGGCCAGACCCTTGCAGATGGCCAGGCCCAGGCCGGTGCCGCCGTGCTTGCGCGTCGAGGAGGCGTCGACCTGGGAAAATCTCCGGAACAGGCAATCGACCCGGTCGTCGGGGACGCCTGGACCGGTGTCGGTCACCGTGAAGGTCATTCGTTCGCCGAGCGGTTCGAAGGCGACATCGAGGCGGACGCCGCCCGTCGTCGTGAACTTCACCGCGTTGCCGATCAGGTTGAGCAGGATCTGGCGAACCCGATCGGGGTCGGCGCGAACCGTCCGGGGCAGGGCTTCCAGGTCGCTTACCGTCAGCGCAAGGCCTTTGGCCGCGGCCTGGGCCGCGAACAGGTCCAGGGTCTCGGCGGCCATCTGGGCCGGCGACATCGGTCGGGCTTCGATCTCGACCTGTCCGGCCTCGAGCTTGGAAAAGTCGAGGATGTCGTTGATCGTCGACAGCAGGGCCTGGCCGGCATTGGACGCGCGGCGGAGATAGCCGCGCGTGGTGTCCGACAATTCCGGTTGCTCTTCGGCCAGGCGCGAGAAACCCAGCACGGCGGTCAGCGGCGTGCGCAATTCATGGCTCATATTGGCCAGGAACTCCGACTTGACCGCCGCGGCCGTCTCGGCCTCGGCCCGGGCCGCGCGCAGTTCCGCCTCCAGAGCCCGTCGCGCGGAGGTGTCGCGCACCACGTCGGTGATGCCGGTGATCGCGCCCGTCTGGGGATCGAAGGCCAGGGTCGGACGCCCCTCCAGCCACAGCACACGACCATCCTTGTGCCGGGTGCGGAACTCCACGGGCGTGACCGGCGCGGCGCCGCGTGACTTGAACTGAGCCGCGACCGCGGTCCTGACCCCGGCCGCGTCAGCGGGATCGATCCAACTGAAGATATCGCTGCCCACGACCTCCTCGGGCGCGAAGCCCGTCGCGGGAAGCACCGACGGCGAGATGTAGGTGACCCGCCCCTCGACGTCGCTGTGCATGATCAGGTCGCTGGCGTTCTCCGCCAGGAGCCGATAGCGGGCCTCGCTCTGGGACAGCGCGATCCGGGACTGACGCTGCTCGGTGATGTCCCGCATCGTGCCGACGACAGCCACGACCTTACCGTCGGCGTTCTTTTCGACCGCGCTGGCGCCGGTGATATAGCGCACCTGCCCGTCCGCCCGAACGATCCGGGAGACCRCTTCCTCAATAGGCTCGCCCGTGGCCAGCGCAGTCGCCAGGCGCCGGCGGCCGGCGGCCTGGTCCTCGGGGTGGGACATGGACATCAAGGCGCTGAAATCCAGCGGCAGCGCCGGATCCAGGCCGTAGATCTGGTACATCTGCTCGGACCAGGTCACCAAGGTTGTCTCGGCCTCGAAACGCCAGTGCCCAACCCTCGCCATGCGTTCGGCCATGGCGGCCCTCTGGGCCTGCTCGCGCGCTTCGTCCCGAGCGGCGATCGTGGCGTCCTCCAGCAGCTTGCGCTCGGTCGCGTCGCGGATCACCGCCACGATCTCGAAGGGCGCTCCCTGGCCGTCGCGCACCAAGCGGAAGCTGGTCTCCACCCAGACCGTCCGCCCGTCCTTGTGCACCGCCCGGTGCTGCAGGGTCTTCTGGTCAAGACCTCGCGACAGCTGGTCGAAGGTCGCCAGGACCAGAGGGTGATCGGCCTCGTGGACGAAGGCCTGGGCCAGTTGGCCGGTCATTTCCTCGGGCTGATAGCCCAGGATCCGCTCGATGGCGGGCGAGATGTAGTTGCTGCCGCCGTCGAGACGGATGCGCGTGATCACATCGCCCATATTGTCGGCGAGCAGCCTGTAGCGCCGCTCGCTGCGCCTGGCCGCGTCCAGGGCCCGCGCCTGTTCGGTGATGTCCTGAAACACGCCGAACACCGCAACGACCTCGCCCTGCTCGTCGAGTTCGCACAGGCCTTTCGACACCACGTCGCGCGTTTCGCCGTCAGGGCGATGGATGCGGAGTTGGAATTCGAACGCGCCCCTGGCGGCGATCGCCCGGCGGACGCTATCGACGACCCCGGCCTGGTCCTCGGGATGATAGAGGGCCAGCGAGTTTTCACGGTCGGGAACGAAGTCCTCGCGCCTGACGCCATGGATTCCATAGACCATGTCCGACCAGCTCACGACGCCGGTGGCGACGTCGATGCGCCAATAGCCAACGCCCGACACGCTCTCGGTGAGTTCCAGCAGGCGACGCCGCTCGCCGGCCAGGCGGTGGGCGCGGGCCAGCTCCAGCTCGTCGACGACGATCTTGGCCAGCATTTTCAAACGCTCGAGCTTGGCGGGCGCCGGACGTCGACGGGCGCGGGTGTCGAGGACGCACAGCGTGCCGAGGGTACGGCCGTCGCGGGTCGTCAGCACGGCGCCGGCGTAGAAGCCGATCTTGGCGTCGCCGGTGACCAGGGGGTCAGTGGCGAACCGAGGATCCGCCGCCGCGTCCGTGACGATCATCAGCGCGTCGGGCCCCATTCGCAGGGCCTCGGCGCTGAAGGTCCAGACCTGGGGCGGGTCTTCCGGCGTGGGCTTCGGGTCGGACAGGGCGGAAATACGTTCGACCTCGGTCAGCGACACCAGGGCGAGCGGAGTCTTGAACAGGTCGGCGGCCAAGGCGGTGACGAGATCGAACCGTTCCTCGGCCGGCCTCCTCAAGGCCTTGAGTATTCGAAGCGCTTCAAGTCGTCGCGCTCCCGCTCCCTTCATGGCCAGACGTTCCCCTTTTCACCGTTGTCGCACGCGAGCTTCACCGCAGAGGTTAACCTTGGGCGCGACAATCGGGCGCAGGCGGGAGGCGCCGCGACGGGGCCCGGGGACGGGCGCGGCCCCTTGACCGTAGCGGCGCACGGCGACCTATGGTCGCATAGGCGCTTCGGGCGACCGAACGTGTCGCCTACCGGGACGACGGGACTCTGGAACAATCGGCGATCGGACGACCCGAGCGCCATGGACATCGGTTGACGGAGTAGTCGTGTTCGACCTGGAAAAGTTGCAGCCCATTCTCAATACCGCGATCGATGCGGTCGTTGTGATGGACGCGCGCGGCCTGGTCGCCGACTGGAGTCCCCGCGCCCGGACGATGTTCGGCTGGGCGCGGCACGAGGTCGTCGGACGGCCTCTGGCCGAAGTCATCGTGCCGCTGCATCTCCGCGAGGACCACAGGAAGGGCCTCGAGCGCTTCGTGGCGACGAAGACCAGCGGGGTGCTGGGCAAGATCCTGGAGCTGAGCGCCCTGCGCAGCGATGGCGAGGAATTCCCGGTCGAGCTGTCGATCACCACCTGGGGCGAGGGCGACGACCCGCTTTTCCTGGGGTTCATCCGCGATATTTCCGATCGCCGCGACGCGATCGCCCGGCTCGCCGCCAGCGAGGCGCGGTTCCGCGCGGCGGTGGCCGCGGTCGAGGGCGTGCTGTGGACCAACAACGCGGACGGCGAGATGGTCGGCGAACAGCCGGGCTGGGCGAAGCTGACGGGGCAATCACCCGCGGAGTATCAGGGATTTGGCTGGGCCCAGGCGATCCATCCCGACGACGCCCAACCCACGATCCAGGCCTGGCTGGCCGCGGTGGCCGAGCGCCGCCCGTTTCTGTTCGAGCACCGTGTGCGCCGTCACGACGGAACCTGGCGGACCTTCCAGATCCGCGCCGTCCCGACCCTGGACGCGGACGGCTCGGTGCGGGAATGGGTCGGGATCCATACGGACATCACCGAGCAGAAGCTCGCCGAAGGGCGGTTGCGCGAGAGCGAGGCGCGTTTCCGGGTCATGGCGGACGCGGCGCCGTCCCCCGTCTGGATGACCAGCGCGCAAGGCGGCATCGAGTTCGTCAACGAAGCCTTCGTCGAGTTCGCGGGCCGCGACCGAGAGCAGCTGCTTGGCGACGTCTGGATCGACCTGATCCACCACGAAGACATTCCCGGCGTGCTCGCCCGCCGCCTGCAGGCGCGCGCCAAGCTCGAATCCTACAGCTTCGAAGCCCGCTTTCGATCCGGCCTCGGAAGCTACAAGTGGATGCTGGCCAACGCCCGGCCCAGCTTCGATGAGACCGGCCGTTTCATCGGCTATCTGGGCATGGCCATGGACCTGACCGCGATCAAGGAGGCTCAGATTCATCAGCGCCTGCTGATCAACGAGCTCAACCACCGGGTCAAGAACACCTTGACGGCGATCCAGTCCATTGTCCGGCAAACGCTCAAGCCGGGTGAAACGCCGCCCCACGTCCGCGAGCAACTGTTCGAGCGGCTGATGGCGATGTCGGCCGCCCATGACGTCCTGACCCGCGAGAATTGGACGAGCGCCGCCGTCGAGGAAGTCGTGCGCCAGGCCGTGCGCCCCTTCATCGACAACAACGATCTGGCCCGGATCACCATGGACGGACCCTCGCTCAGGGTGGGCCCCAGCGCGGCCCTGGCCCTGGCCTTGGCCCTGCACGAACTGGGCACGAACGCCGTGAAATACGGTTCGCTTTCGGTCCCGACAGGCGTCGTGCGGATCGACTGGTCGCTAACCAGTCCCGATAGCGCCGAGCTGACCTGGCGGGAGACGGGCGGGCCGCGGGTGGAAATCCCCGCGCGGAGGGGCTTCGGGGCGCGGCTGCTGAGCGGCGGCTTGACGTCCGACCTGGGCGGGCGGCCGGAATTGATCTTCGCGCCGGCCGGCGTCGAGGCGCGCCTGCCGCTCAGGATCGACAGCGCGGGAAGCCAGGACGGGTGATGGCCCCCTCGCGCCGAGCGCGCGAACCCCGGCGATAGACCGGCGCGAAAAAAATGTAGCGCGCTGTCGGAAGTGGTCGATCCGGCCCGTCCTTGGGCAGGCAACGGAGGAGAAAGCCGTGAGAGACCTGATCCTGAAAATGAGCATGTCGGTCGACGGCTTCGTGAGCGACCTGGAGGGCCGGAACACGTGGATGTTCGGCGCCGATCAGGAGGCGAAGGCCTGGAGCGTGGACTACATATCGAACGCCAGCCTGCACATCATGGGCAGCCGCAGCTTCCAGGCCATGTCCGGCTACTGGCCGACCTCCACCGACGCATTCGCGCCGCCGATGAACCAGATCCCCAAGGCCGTCTTCTCACGACAGGGTTCCGCGATTCTGGAGACCGCCGGCGCCGGAAGCGGGCAGGCCGGCGAGCCGCAACCCGGCGCGGACAGTTGGGCGAAGGCCTATGTGGCGAGCGGTGACCTTGCGGAGGAAATCGCGGCGCTGAAGGCCCAAGACGGCAAGCCGATCATCGCCCACGGCGGCGCCGGCTTCGCCCGCAGTCTCGTCGCCCAAGGCCTGATCGACCAGTTCGCCCTGCTCGTGGCGCCCATGGCGCTGGGCAAGGGCCTGCCGCTGTTCTCCGACCTCGCCGCGCCGGCGCCGCTCAAACTGGTCAGCTCGAAGGCCTTTCCGGGCGGCGCCGTGGCGCAGATTTACCGACCGGCGTGACGCCGCGCCATCCGGCGCTGTCATTCTTTGTCACAAACGCGATGCAGAGCCGAAAGGCGGCCTCGCCACTCTCGAACTGTTGAAGGGCGCTCCGCGATGGAGCGGCCCTGTTCGGGAGAACGAGGATGAGCAAAACCCGCAGCCGCCTGCCGACGCCGACCCTCGTCGCGATCCTGGCGGTCGCCGCGGCCGGCTCCGCCAGCGCCGAGGCGGTGCGCCTGCCGGCCAAGCAGGCGGCCCTGAGCGCCGACCATTTCCACGCCCACGCCCGGGTGATCGACGATCCGCTCGACATCGAGACGGTGGTCAGCACCGAGCGCGGGTTCCAGACCGGCAAGGGCCTGTTCCGCTCGCCGACCAACGACAATCACCTGCGGGCGGTGGTCGACAAGCGCTCGGGCGCGACCCGCTTCGAGGTGCGCCAGACCCTGACCTATCCGGGGCCCGTGCGCGGCTACGGCGAAGTATCCTACCAGAGCGCCCAGTGGCCGGTCGCCGCGCCGCTGACCCGGATCAAGGACAACGCTGGCCACTGCTTCCTGTTCGAGGCGCCGGAAGTCTGCCGCGAGGAAGTCGCCTTCGACGTCTCGGAAAGCGAACTGCGCCGCGCCGCCGCCGCGCCGGCCGCCTGGGGCTTCAAGTTCAAGTCCGACACCGGCCACGAGCACCGCGCCGCCATCACCCCCGCCGAGATCGCCGGCCTGCTGAAGGCCGTCGACACCTACCGCCGCGACCTGCCCGCCCTTCAGGCCCAGGCCGACACCGTCACCGGCGGCTGAACCACCCGCACCGTTTCCCCGGAGTTGTTTCCCATATGCATGTTCTCGCGTCCCTCGGCCTCGCCGCCGCTTGCCTGATCGCCTCCCCCGCCCTCGCCGGCCCGGCGGGCGCCGGCCTGACCTTCACCGAAGAAGTCGCCAAGAAGAACCTCCAGAAGCGAGCCGCCGGCGTCCAGGCGAACCCGTGCGTCGCGCCCAAACCCGTCGCCAAAACCGAGTCAGCGCCCACGCCGAAAGACGGCGCCGGCCCGCCGGAAGCCTGCCGCGCCAGCTAGCGCCCCCAGACGGTCGCCGAAGCCCCTTGATCAGCGGCGACCCGCCCTCGCGCGCCCCCTACCGGCACAAGACGCGCGAGGGCCCAATCTTTCGGCGGCCGGCTGAAATCGCGCGCCGCGGCCTTGTCCACGGCGCCGCCGCGCCTAAGTAGCCCGGGCATATGGATTATTCAGGTCACGGACTGATCGCTCCGCCGCGTGAGTTGGCGGCGGTGCCGCTCGCCCCCACCGTCCTCGTCGTCGAGGACGATCCGGCGCTGCGCACCCTGCTGATGCGGCTGCTACGCGAGGAGGGCTTTCAGCCGCTCAGCGCCGGCCACGGCGCCGAGATGGCCCGGGTGCTCGAGACCAATACGGTCGACCTCATCTTGCTGGATCTCATGCTGCCCGGCAGCAACGGCTTCGACCTGTGCCGCGCCATCCGCCGCGACAGCGACGTGCCGATCGTCATGCTCAGCGCCCGCGACGACGAGACCGACCGCCTGATCGGGCTGGAGCTCGGCGCCGACGACTATATCGGCAAGCCCTTCAGCAAGAAGGAGCTGATCGCCCGCATCCGCGCCATCCTGCGCCGCACCCAGAACGGTTCGCAGTCCAACCAGCCGCGCGGCCATCAGCAGATGACCTTCGCCGGCTGGAGCCTGGATCCCGGCCGGCGCGAGCTGCTGTCTCCCGACGGCGCCTTCGTCGAGCTGTCGGGCGCCGAGTTCGACCTGCTGCTGGCCTTCGTCAGCGCGCCCCAGCGGGTGATCGGCCGCGAGCGGCTGCTGGAGATGTCGCGCGCGCGCTTCTCGGACGCCTCGGACCGCAGCATCGACGTGCTGGTCAGCCGCCTGCGCCGCAAGCTGGCCGTCACGGGCCAGGCGGAGGCGCTGCTGCGCACCGTGCGCGGCGTCGGCTACATCTTCACGGCCGCCGTGGAGCGGCGATGAAGCCCTGGCGGCTCTGGCCGCAGCGGCTGGTCAGCCAGGTCACCCTGGTCCTGATGCTGGCCGTGGCCCTGGAGTTCATCGGCAGCTCGATCCTGTTCGAGAACAGCCGCCTCTATCCCAATCGCGACAACCAGGTCCGGCGCGCCGCCGAACAGCTGGTCACCGCCGAGATGATCCTGGAGGCCGCGCCGGCGCACGAGCGCGCCGCCCAGGCGGCGGTGATCTCGAACCGGACCACCGAACTCTCGTGGTCGGCCCTGCCCAGCCTTGTCGATCCCGAGCGCTCGGCCGAGCGCGAGCTGAAAACCCGCTTTCGCGACGCCGAGCCCAGCCTGCGCGGCCGCGACCTGCGCCTTTACGCGGAGACCGACCGCGCCCTGCCGCGCGACACCCACCTGAAGGCGGCGCTTAGGCTCCGCGACGGCTCGTGGCTGACCCTGAAGACCAAGATCCGCGCCGCGCCGTGGGCCGTGCTGCTGAGCAGCGTCGGCTCGGCCTTCATCCTGGGCCTGGGCGTCATCGCCGCCGCCGCCCTGGTGTTGCGCAATCTCAGCCGTCCCTTGCGGGCCCTGGCCGAAGCCGCGGACAAGGTTGGCAAGGGCGCCCACGTCCGCATCGCCGAGAGCGGCGCCCGCGACCTGAAGCTGCTGGCCGAGGCGTTCAACGCCATGCAGGATCGCATCGCCAGCCTGCTGCGGGCCCGCACCGAGGCCCTGGCGGCCGTGGGCCACGACCTGCGCACGCCCCTGGCGCGCCTGCGCCTGCGGGCCGGCTTCGTGACGGACGCCGGCGCTCGCGAGGCGCTGGAGGCCGACGTCGACGAGATGACCGCGATGCTGGACTCGCTGCTGGCCTATCTGGGCGGACAGGAGGATCCGGAACCGCCGCGCCGCACGGATCTGGCGGCCATCGCCATGACCGTGGTCGACGACGCCGCCGACGCCGAGCGCCCGGCGACCTATGCGGGGCTCGACCACCTGCCCGTCCAGGCGCGGCCCGTCTCGCTGAAGCGGGCGATCAGCAATGTGGTCGAGAACGCGCTCCACTATGGCGGCGTGGCCGCCCTGAGCCTGACCCGCGAGGGCGACACCGCCGTGGTGGCGGTCGAGGACAATGGGCCCGGCATACCAGAGGCGGACCTGGCCGAAGTGTTGCTACCCTTCCATCGCCTGGACAGCGCTCGCGCCCGCAACACGGCGGGGCTGGGGCTGGGCCTGACCATCGTCCAGCAGATCCTGCGGCGCGAAGGCGGCGTCCTGGTGCTGAAGAACCGCCCCGAAGGCGGCCTGCGCGTCGAGCTGCGCCTGCCGGCGCTCTAACGCGACCCGGCCCACCAAGACATCCTTTGTCACAAAGCCGCTGCACCGCAGCAAAACCACGAAACGACCTTGGTCCTCGCGTCAGGCGGTTCTCGCCGTGGACGCCCGCCGCGGCGCTTGCATCCCCTTTTTCCTCGCGTCGCGGCGGCCAATCGACGGAGGTCCCTTGGAACAGTTTCTCGAACGCGCCGCGTTGTTTCGCGGCCAGGTCTTTCCCGCGCAGAGCGCTCTCTACGAACGCCTGGCCAGCCACGGCCAGAGCCCCAAGGCCCTGATGATCTCGTGCGCCGACTCCCGGGTCGTGCCCGAGCTGATCACCCAGGCCGTTCCCGGCGACCTGTTCGTCTGCCGCAACGCCGGCAACATCGTACCGCCGTTCTCGCAGGCCAATGGCGGCGTCTCGTCGGCGGTGGAATATGCCGTGATCGCCCTGGGCGTGCGCGACATCGTCGTCTGCGGCCATTCCGACTGCGGGGCCATGAAGGCCTTTTCGCATCCCGAGGCGCTGGAGAAGATGCCCAATGTCGCCGCCTGGCTGCGCCACGCCCATGCGGCCCACAGCGTGGTCTGCTCCTGCTACGGACACCTCGACGACCACGGCCGAACCCGCGCCCTCTCCCTGGAGAACGTGGTCGTCCAGATCAACCACCTGCGCACCCACCCGTCGGTGGCCTCGGCGATCGCCAAGGGCGAGCTGACCCTGCACGGCTGGTTCTTCGAGATCGAGACCGGCCAGATCCAAGCCTATAACGGCGACACCGGCCAGTTCGAGCAGGTCTACGAAGGCGCGCCCCTACCGGTCGCCCAGCGCCCGGCCCGCCGCATGGTCGCGGCCGATCATCTGGGCATCGCCGCCGAATGACCCAGTTCGCAACGTCCTCCCCCAAGGAATCCCCCTCTTCTAAAGAGTCCCTGGGTGGCAAGCTCGGACTCCAGACGATCCTGTCGCGGGACTTCACCGCCTCGATCGTCGTCTTCCTGGTGGCGATGCCGCTGTGCATGGGCATCGCCGTCGCCTCGGGCGTTCCGGCCGAGCGCGGCCTGGTCACCGGCATCATCGGCGGCCTCATCGTCGGCGCCCTGGCCGGTTCGCCGTTGCAGGTCAGCGGTCCCGCCGCCGGCCTGGCCGTCATCGTCTTCGAGATCGTCTCCAAGCACGGCCTTTCGATGCTGGGACCGATCCTGCTGCTGGCCGGCCTGATCCAGCTGCTGGCCGGCGCGGCCCGGCTGGGCCAGTGGTTTCGGGCCATCTCGCCGGCCGTCGTGCACGGCATGCTGGCCGGCATCGGCGTCCTGATCGTCGCGGGCCAGTTCCACGTGCTGTTCGCCGACAAGCCCAAGGCCCACGGCCTGGAAAACCTGGCCGCCATCCCGGCCGCCCTGGGCGGCGTCTCGTTCTCCAGCCTCGGCGCGGTCGAGGCCGCCCTGACCGTAGGCCTGGTCACCATCGGCTCGATCGTGGTCTGGGAGAAGTTCCGCCCCGCCAAGCTGAAACTGGTCCCCGGCGCCCTGCTGGGCGTGCTGGCCGGCGCCCTGGTCGCCGCGGGCTTCGGCCTGGACGTCCAGAAGATCGCCGTGCCCGAGTCGATCGCCGCCGCCATCGCCATCCCCGGCGCGGGCGACTTCGCCAAGCTGGCCGATCCAATGCTGCTGGTGACCGCCCTGGCCGTCGCCTTCATCGCTTCGGCCGAGACCCTGCTGTCAGCGGCCGCCGTCGACCGCATGCACGATGGTCCCCGCACCAAGTACGACAAGGAGCTGTTCGCCCAGGGCGTCGGCAACATGCTGTGCGGCGCGGTCGGGGCCTTGCCGATGACTGGCGTGATCGTGCGCAGCTCGGCCAACGTCCAGGCCGGGGCCGTCTCGCGCCTGTCGACCATCCTGCACGGAACCTGGATCCTGGCGTTCGTGGCCCTGCTGCCCTGGCTGCTGCGCCAGGTTCCCAGCGCGGCCCTGGCCGGGGTGCTGGTCGTCACGGGCTGGAAGCTGGTCAGCCTGGATCACGTCCGCCACCTGTTCGCCCGTTACGGCCTGCTGCCGGCGCTGATCTGGGGCGCCACCTTCGTGATGGTGGTGGCCACCGACCTCTTGACCGGCGTGCTGGTCGGCATGGGCCTGACCTTGCTGGAGCTGATCCCGAACCTGAAGAGGATGCGCCTGCGCGTCTGGCGGCACGACGTCGATCCCGACCAGAGCGAGATCCGCCTCGAAGGCGCGGCCACCTTCATCCAGCTGCCGAAGATCGCCAAGGTGCTCGACACGGCGCCGAACGGCGGCCTGGTGAAGCTGGACACGCGGGGCCTCACCAGCCTGGACCACACCGTCGCCGAAGCGCTCGGCGACTGGCTGAAGTCCAAAGCCAGGGCCGGCGTGAAGGTCGAGCTGCCCAGTCCTTGCGCGTTCGGCGACCGTCTCCGCGCCGCCGTCGCCCACTAGTCCCACCGCGGCCCGGGGACGTTTCGGTTCCCGGGCCCTTTTTCCTCAAGAGTCCCCCCGATGACCAAGGCCCAGGAGCGCGCCGCCGAGATCGCCGCCCAGGTTCTTTGCGCCTATCTCAGCCGCAACACCGTCTCGCCGGACGATCTGCCAAGCCTTTCGGCCCGCACCTACGCCGCGCTCGAAGCGGCGCTCGTATCCGGTGCGGGCGGAGCGCCTATCAGAGCCCTCACCGCCGAAGAGATCGCCGCCAGCGTCAGCCACGACGCCATCGTCAGCTTCGAGAATGGCCGGCGCTATCGCTCGCTGCGCCGCCATCTGAAGCAGCTGGGCCTGACCGACGAGCAGTACCGCGCCAAATGGGGACTGCCGGACACCTATCCGCTGGTGGCGCGCAGTTTCTCGGACCTTCGCTCGAACGCCGCGCGGGGCCAGCGGTTCGGCGCCCTGGGTCCCGCGGTCGTCGGCGGACGATGACCGTTCCCGGGCTTCCGCTTGGAAGCGCCCCTGATCTCCAAGAGGTCGGGGCGCTCCCTAGCGGTCAGAACCGCGCGTCGAGACGCACGTAGGATTGCCGTCCGAACGGATCGGCCACCGAGCTGAGATAGCCCGTGTACTTGGCGCTGGGCGCGGCGCGGTCGAAGACGTTGATCGCCCCCAGGGTCACCCGATAGCGCTCGTCCTCGCCGAACGCGTAGGCGTACTGCAGGTCCAGCACCGTCCAGGACTTCACCCGCGCCGCCGTCGTCGCGGTCACCGAGATCGCGTAGTCGTCGACCACGCCCGAGACGTAGCGCACGGTGGCGCTGGCGAAGTGCGGTCCCATCGACCAGTCGATCGAGGACAGGTTGCGGTACTTGGGCGCCGCCGCCGCCGTGGAGGGCGAAGTGGTGGTGTTGTTGCGCCGTTCCACCCCGTCATAGACCCGCGAGCCGGTGTCGATGTCGTACTTCAGCAGGTAGCTGAGGTTGTCGCGCAGGGTGAAGGTGCTGTCGCCCCAGTCGAACGACCAGCTGCCCGCGATGTCGAGACCCGAGGTCTGGGTGCCGCTCTTGGCGTTGTAGCTGGTGACATAGACCGTCTGGGCGACGCCGCTCTGGTCGCGGACCACCTGCGGCCCGTTGGGCGCGGCGTTGATCACCGCCTGGCCATTCTGCACGGCGATCTGGTTGTCGTACTTGAAGGCCCACCAGTCCAGCGACAGCGAGGCGCGGCGGACCGGCAGCCAGGTGACGCCGAGATTGCGCACCTTGGAGGTCTGCGGCTTGAGGTCGGCGTTGCCGATCGTCGTCACCGTCCGGAAGTTGGTGGTGCCCAGCACCGGGTCGGTGATGTTGACGACGTTGTTGCTGATCGGTCCGCTGGTGGCGTTCTCCAGGCCCGGCGCCTGGAAGGCCGTGCTGGCCGAGGCGCGCAGGGACAGGCTCTCGACCGGCCGCCAGATCAGCGAGGCCTTGGGGTTGGTGGTCTTGAAGCCCCCGTAGTCCTCATGGCGCACCGCCAGGTCCAGGTTCAGTCCTTCGACGATCGGCAGGTTCCACTCGGTGAACACGCTCTTGATCGTGCGGTCGGCGTCGCGGTCCACCGAGGGTCCGCCGAACGCGGCGTAGCCGCTGCGCAGCAGGTCGGAATAGTGGATCGACTCCGCTTCTCGCCGCCACTGCAGGCCGACGGCGCCGGAGATGTCGCCGCCCGGCAGGCGCAGTTTTCCCAGCGTTCCGTCCAGCACCAGGTCGGCGATCTCCATGTCGCGCACCGCCCGGGTGAACACCTCGGACTGGATGTTGAACAGGACGGCCGGGTTGTTGGTCTGGTTGTCCTTGGCGAAGGGGCTCAGATAGTAGCAGTTCCCCTGCCCGGCGACGGCGCCGACACCCGGGCCGTTCCAGCGATAGTTGCAGTTCTGGCCGCCGTAGCCGTTCAGGGCGGCCTGGAACAGGTTCATGTCGGTGTCGTGGTCGCGGAAGACGTTGCTGGACCACGACGAGGTCAGGGTGGCGGCATAGTTCCAGCCGCCCAGCAGCGGGCCCTTGGCGCCCAGGACGTTGTGGAACTGGTTCGCCTCGTTGCGCTGGACATTGTAGTTCAGCCCCGCCAGGCCCTGCGAGCCGATCGGCCGGCCGACATAGTAGACGGGCACGCCGAACGGATTGCCCGGGTTCGAGGCGGGCACGACCGGCGGCGTCGCGCCGTTGTGGTTCTGGGCATAGGACGGCACGCCGTAGCGCTGCGAGTCCTGGTGATAGATCGCCGACTCCAGAAACAGCGTGTGCTCGTCGGTGAGGTCATACTGGCCCTCGAGGTGGATCAGGCCGCTCTGGCTGGCGCCACGGATCGGGTTCTGGGCCTGGAAGCTGAACGCGCACGAGCCGATGGCGTAGCCGGGTCCCGCGGCCGACGGCGTGAAGACGCTCTTGGTCACCGCCGAACCGCAGTTGGGATCGACCACGGCCAGCGTGCCCGCGCCGTTCCTGTAGGTGTCGTAGAGGGTCGAATAGTTGACCCCGCCGATCACCACGTCGCCGCCCGCGGCGGTGCGCGGCCGCGCGGTCAGGGTGAAGGATCCCGGGTTCGCGCCGGCGCCGGACGAGGCGTTGAAGATGTTGGTCACCGCCCGGTCGGCGTTCTGCAGCCGCTCGATGTCGGTGTACGAGGCCGAGGCCACCAGGCGCGAACGCTCGCCCTTGGCGCCCCACATCGCCTGGACCTGCCAGGCCGGGGAGTCGGCGATGTGCGTGTACTGGGCGCTGGTCTTGAAGCCTTCGAAGCGGCCGTCGGTGATGATGTTGAAGACGCCGGCCACGGCGTCCGCGCCATAGGTGGCCGAGGCGCCGTCCAGCACCGTCTCGACCCGGGCGACGGCGATCGGCGGCGTCAGGCTGTTGAGGTTGACATAGCCGTCGGACTTCACGACCCGGCGGCCGTTCATCAGCACCAGGGTCGCGCCCGAACCCAGGCCGCGCAGGTTGGCCGAGCGGGTGTCCTTGCTGTCCTGGCCGCCCTTGGCCAGGTCCTGGACGCCGCCCATGCTGCCGATGTTCTGCGGCACGTAGCGCAGCAGATCGCCGATCGAGACGACGCCGGTCTTGGTCAGGGCCTTCTGGTCGACCGAGACGATCGGCGAGGCCATGTCTTCCTGTTTGACGTTGCGCAGGAAGCTGCCGGTGACGATCACCGCGTCGACCTGGGTGGTCTCCGAAGCTTGCTGGGCGCGGGCGCCGCCCGCCAGCAGGGCCGCGGCCGAAACGCCGCCCAGGCTGGCGAGCAGCCAGCGGCGCTGGTTGGAATTGTGCATGATGGATCCCTCCCCTTGTTCTTATTTCGGCGCAGGACGCCGTACGGTCGCGAGCCCTCGCGACCGGTGATGCAGAGACGTTGTGCGAGCTTGGGCGGCGGCCCGTTAGGCGCGTGGCCGCTAGGTCAGAATGTGATCCACTCTGATGTTTCCTCCTGTCGCCGGTTCACTTTCGCCAGCGTGTGAAATCGTTGTTACGCGATAAGCCGAACCCTAGGGAAATGGCATTTCCTGATCGATTGATCAGTCGTCGTTATGAATAGTCCCGCCCTCAATCCGGCAGCCGGACGACGCCGGTCTGGACCGTGATCCGGTCGCGGAAGGCGGCCTCCAGCGCGATGGGCGGGAGGTTGTCCAGGGTCACCGGCGGGGCGGCGCCGGGCGCGCCGCCCCTGGGGCGCGTGCGCACGATCTGGCTGGGCGGCAGGGCCTGGCCCGTCGTCAGATGGGTCCACATCAGGTCCAGCGCCCGCAGCGTATAGTAGGCCAGCGGCACGAACCGCGTGTCGAACCCGGGCCCGGCGAAGCCGAAGTGCTCGGCGTTCTCCACCTCGATGTAGCGCAGCTGGCTCTTGCCGCCTTCTCGCAGGCTGTTGGCCGCCAGGTACGGCCGCGAGCTGAAAGCCGGCGGCACCCGATTGTCGGCCCGCCCGTGGACGATGATCGCCGGCTTGCCATGCAGGTCGCCGCTGGCGAGGAATTCGGCGATCCCGGCCTGGACGCGGCGAGCCTTGGCCGAACGCCCGACCGCCAGCTCGCGCAGGCAGCGCGCCCCGTCCAGATTGTAGTCGGCGCGGCCGGTGCTGGGCGAGACGGACAGGTCGTTGCGGCGCGGCCCGCGCGGGTCGTTGTCATTGACCAGGTCGATGCTGCCGGTCGGCGCGCCGCCGGCCGCCTTGGCGAAGATCTCGGCGATCTCGGCCGGCGGAACCGCCCTGGGCTTTCCCTCGCCGTCGACCGAGGCGTAGCTGTAGCCACAGATCCGATCCTCGACGCCGAACCGGCCGTGGTCGCTGGCGTATTTGGCCGCCGTGGCGTCCGGACCGATCAGGTAGCCGGCGGCGTTCAGCACTTCCGTCTCGGGATCGAAACCATAGGCCAGCAGCCGGTCCTGGGCCTCGCGCGCCTGGGCCTCCAGCGTCGCCGCCGTCAGCAGCCCGGCCTGGGCCAGCGAGGCGCAGCGGTCCTTGGCGTGGACCAACCTGTCGACCAGCGGGGCTTCGGGCATGGCCAGGGCCGCGCACGGTTCGTAGAGGTTGGCGAAGGTGAAATAGTCCAGCAGGGTGCGGCCGCCGCCCGCCCGAACCTTGTCGCCCCGCACCACCCGCAGCGCGGGATCGGGCCGCACCTGGACCTGGGGCTCGCCGGCCACCAGGCCGTCGATCAGGCCCTCGGCGTCCTTCTCGCCCGCGTACAGCGTCGCGCCGCCGCCGTTCGAGCCGCCGGACACGATCACCAGGGTGTTCCCAGCCGTCCAGCCGCCGCCGTCGCGGGCGTTCAGCTGCCAGAGCGCGTAGCGGATCGCGCGCAGGACGTCGGCGCCCCACTGGCTCTCGGGATTGTGGCGGGCGTGGGCGGCCTTGAACGCGATCCGGTGCGGCCAGCGGGCCAGGAAGGCGGCCTTGGCCTTGTCCGACAGCGGGGCGGTGAAATGCGACAGCGCGCCGGCCTCGGCGGCCTTGGCCGTCGTCCCGTCGATCATGGTGACGGTGTCGCTCTCCAGGTCGTGGGCGCCCGTGCCGTGGCCCTTGTCGGTATAGACCACCGCGCAGCCGTGCTGCAGGCCCCAGAAGCCCGTCGCCCCGATGTCGTGATAGATCCCGAACGAGCCCGCCTGGGGCACGGCCAGGATGCAGCGGCGCTCGCGCGACAGCTTGGCGGGGATCTGCAGCAGGACGGCGCTTTTTCCGCCGTCTGGAGCGCGGGCATAGGCCAGGTATTCCTCGCCGGCCACGCGACCGCCGTCCGGATAGGGCTGGCCGGCAGCCGCGTCGATCGTCGGTCCGAACAGCCGTCCCCAGCCCGACCCCGTATCCATCCGGCCGGCCAGGGTCGCGCGCCGCAGCTCGGCGGTGGTCGGATGCAGCGGATCGGCATAGGGGGCCGGCTTGGCGGCCAGGCCGACCAGGTCGTCGGTGACGCCGTCGAAGGTCAGGTGGCGCAGGACGGTGATAGTCTTGGGCGTGTCCGCCGCGCGGGCCGGAACGGCCAGCAGGGTCGCTAGGGCCACGCCCCCCAGCACGGCGGCGCGCAGGCTCCGACGACCGGTCATCGCGAGGTCTCCTCCGGCGTGAGGTCCAGTTCCAACAACAGGCCGCTGAGGCACTTGCCGTGGGCGTCCAGCGCCAACGAACGGGTCACCCCGCCGCCCAGGGCGCCGTTCAGGACGAAGTTCAAGGCCAGCAGGCCCGGCAGCTCGTAGCGACGGACCTCGCCGCGCACGATGCCGCCCAGGTGGCGCTTGACGCGCTCGGGCGTCAGGACCGCCCGCACCCGCTCGTAGTCCGCCGCGTCGTAGGCGATGACCGAGATGTTCGAGACGTCGCCCTTGTCGCCGCTGCGGGCGTGGGCCAGTTCGCGGAGCTTCATCGCGCTGCCTCGTGGATCACGGCCGGCCGGACCAGGTCGCGCTCGATCAGGGTCGAGACCACCCCGACCACCGGGGTCACCAGGCGTGTGGCGCCGCCGCCGCCGGCCGGGCCGTTGGTGTAGAGGGCCTCGACCTCGCGACCGACGCGCTCGGCCTCTTCGCGGGTGAGGGTGCGGGCCACGACGCGGGCCCGCACCTCCATCGGCGCGAACGCCGAGGCCAGGTGCTCGGGCGCGACGGCGTCGACGCCGATCAGCTCGAACCGCGTCTCCTGCGGCGTCAAGCCGATCAGGCGGAAGCGCTCGGCGATGATGTCCAGGGCCAGGCGGCCGCGCGCCACCGCGCTGGAGCCGGCATAGGAGATGGCCCCCTCGCCGATGAAGCCTTCCTTGCGGCCCAGCGACACCTTCAGCTGCGCGGGACGCGGCCCGCCGCCGCCGCCGCGCACCGCCACCCGGTCGGGGCCGACCTGCTCGAACGCCACGGTCGAGAAGTCGGCGGTCACGTCGGGGGTCAGGTAGCGGGCTGGATCATGCAGTTCGTAGAGCAGCTGCTCGGTGCAGGTGGCGACGTCGACGCGGCCGCCGGAGCCCTCGACCTTGGTGATCACCGCCGAGCCGTCGGCGGACACCTCGGCCAGCGGAAAGCCCAGGCGCGCCAGGTCCGGCACCATCTTGACGTCGGGATCGGCGAAATAGCCGCCGGTGACCTGGCCGGCGCATTCCAGCAGGTGGCCGACCACGGTGCCGCGGCCCAGCCGCTGCCAGTCGTCCAGCGCCCAGCCGAACTCGTGGACCAGCGGGGCCAGGAACAGCGACGGGTCGGCGACCCGCCCGGTGACGATGACCTGGGCGCCGTGGGCCAAGGCCTCGACGATCGCCTCGCAGCCCAGATAGGCGTTGGCCGAGATCAGGGCGTCGCCCAGACCTGCCACGTCGCCGCCGATCTCGAGCAGGGGGCGCAAGGAGCCGGCCATGACGTCCAGCACGTCGTCGCCGACCACGGCCGCGACCTTCAGGCCGGGCAGCCCCATCTCGTCGGCCAGCGCGGCGATCCGGCGCGCCGCCGCCACCGGATTGGCCGCGCCCATGTTGGAGACGACCCGGACGCTCTTCTCGACGCACAGCGGCAGGACGGCGCGCATCCGCGCTTCCAGCAGCGGGTCGTAGCCGGCGCTGGGGTCACCCAGGCGGGTGCGCTGGGCCAGGGCGATGGTGCGCTCGGCCAGGCACTCGAACACCAGGTAGTCGAGCCGTCCCTCGCGGACCAGTTCGACGGCCGGCTCGATGCGGTCGCCCGCGAAGCCGGCCCCGGCGCCGATGCGCACCACGCGGGAGGAAGGAGAAGACGTCAAAGCGGAAACAGCCCCAGCAGAAGGCAAGCCAGCGCCATGACCAGCGACGCGGCGTACAGGAATGGGAACGAAAACTTCTGGTGCGCCGACAGCTCGACACCGGCCAGGCCGGCCACCAGGAAGGTGGCGGGGGTCAGCGGGCTGACGGGGAAGCCGGCGGTCATCTGGCCGACCAGCGCGGCCTGGGCCACCTGGATCGGCTCGCCGCCCAGGCGCGCATGGGTCTCGGCGATCACCGGCAGGACGCCGAAATAGAAGGAGTCCGGATCGAAGACCATGCTCAGCGGCATGGCCACCAGGGACAGCACGAACGGGATGTGCCGGCCGCCCTCGGGATGGACATGCTGGACGACCGCGTCGGCCATGGCCTTCAGGAAGCCGCCGCCGCCCATGATCCCGGTGAACGCGCCCGCCGCGATTAGCACCGAGGCCATCAGCAGCGCCGAGCGCGCGTGGGCGTCGATCCGCGCGCGCTGGTCGGCGACCTTGGGATAGTTGACCAGCAGCGCCACGGCGAAGGCGATCATGAACACCACCGCCGGCGGCGCCAGCCCCGCGACCAGCGCGCCCATGGCGCACAGGGTCAGCAGCAGGTTCAGCCAGAACAGCCCGGGCCGCGCCAGGCCCGCCTGGGTCAGCGCCTCGGCCACCGGTTCGGCCGCCGTCGCGCCTTCGTCGGCGTCCAGCAACGCCAGGCGACGCTCCTCGCGCTTGCCCAGCCACCAGCTGACGGCGAACACGAAGGCGAGGCCGGCGATCTGGACGCCGATCATCGGGCGGAAGATGTCCAGCACCGGCACGTGTAACGCCGAGGCGGCTCGAACGGTGGGCCCGGTCCAAGGCAGGAAGTTCACCCCCGCCGCCAGCGAGGCCACGCAGGCCAGCACCCGGCGGTCCATGCCCAGGCTGTCATAGACCGGGCGCATGGCCGGGATGGCGACCAGGAAGCAGACCGCCCCCGAGCCATCCAGATGGATCAGCAGGGCCAGCAGCGCGGTGCCGACGGTGATGCGGCTGGGCTTGCGTCCGACGGTCTTGAGGATGCGCGAGACGATCGGGTCCAAGAGGCCGGCGTCGGTCATCACGCCGAAGAACAGGATGGCGAACACGAACATCGCCGCGACCGGCGCGATCTTGGCCACGCCCTCGACCATCAGGGCCGGCGCGTGGCCGCCCTGCCCCGCCGCGATCGCCGCCGCCAGCGGAACCAGGATCAGCGCCGCCACGGGCGAAGCGCGGTTCGACAGGATCGCCGCCGTCAAGGCGATGATCGCCGCCGCGCCAATCAGAGCGAGCATGGTGAGCGTTTCTTCCGGGCCGCCGTTATCGGCTTGTCCGCGCCATATGCCGGCCCTCTCGCCTCCAGCACAAAGCGGAAGATTTGATGGATTGATAGCCGGAACGAATTAATGCCGGCGAGCAGCGCTATGGCTGCTGGCAAACACTATCGATGAAGGCCTGGACCACGGGCCGCGCCGGTGAGTTCCGGCGACGCAGCAAGACGATGGTTCGGGTGAAGGCGGGGTCGTCGATGGGGCGAGCCGCGATCCTGGCCTGGGTGCGGATCTCCACCGCCGTCGACGGCAGAATGGCGACGCCGAGCCCCGCCCGGACCAGGGCGACGGCGGTCGTCATGTAGCGGACCTGGCAGGCCGGCGTCGCCGTCTTGCCGGCCGCGATGAACGCCGCGTCCACCAGGTCGCGCACGCTGCTGCCGCGGTTCATCAGGATCAAGGGATAGGCCGCCAGCGTCTCGACGGTGACGTCGGCCACGTCGGCGATGGGGTGGCCCTCGGGATAGACCACGGTCAGGGCGTCGTCGAACAGCTTGACCTGCTCAAGGTCGGCGGCGTCGGCGTCGGCCATGGCGATGCCGAAGTCCACCCGGTCCTCGCGCACCAGCGTGGCGATCGCGCTGTTCAGCGCGTCCTCGACCTCGAAGGTGACGTTGGAATGGTCCAGCTGGAAGCGCGCGATCAGGTCCGGCAACAGGGTCGCCGCGCACGACGGCAGGCAGGCCAGGCGCACCACGCCCTTGGCCCGCGAGACGAAGTCGCGGGCGTTGACAACCGCGCCCTCGAACTCGGTCACCAGGCGCAGGAAGATCGGCAGCAGTTCACGGCCGACATGGGTCAGCTCGACCGACCGCGTGCTGCGGTCGAACAGGCGCAGGCCCAGGGAGTCCTCGAACTGCCGGATGCGGTTGGTCAGCGCCGGTTGCGACAGGCCCAGCACTTCGGCCGCGCGCGTGAAGCTGCTGGTCGAGGCCACGGTCACGAAGGCGCGGATCTGCCCCAGCGTTATGTGCATGGCTTGCCCTCCAGCCTCCCGAAGCGGGACACACTCGTGTCGGTGCACATCGGAAACCGTCAGCGACGGCTCTCGCATTGTAAGCGTTGGTATATGAGAAGCGCTGACGTCCTGACTAGAACGAAGCTTGGCTTCTGGCGCAGAGCGTCCCATCCCTCACGCCCGACTTTCGACGCCGGGTAAGGGGCGAAGCTGTGGCACGAGGCCGCGACGCCCGGCAGGCAGTTCAGTATGAACTACTGGTCAAGCAGGTTCACGGCCTTTCTCACAGCAGTCACTCGGGCATCACTCTGGCCCAGGTCCCAATATCTGGTGTGGCTGAACGACGTCGCTTGGCGATCGATCTGAGCCAGATTGACGTCCGTGACGGCAGGACCAAAGTGGGTCGCCAGAGGGCCGCTGATAACGTCGCCCTGGAAGACGAGACGTGACGGATCAAAAACGTTGGTCCAGCGCACCGCCGCGAAGGGTGCAGCATGATGTAATATCCAGCTCTTCGGCGCCTTGCCGGGATAGGCCATCAACTTGCCGTCGCCCTGACCCGGCGCGACCAAGCGTGCTGAAATGGCTTTGGCCTTGACCTTGGCGTCCAAGGACTCGCGGACCGGCGGACAACACGGCAGCTCGCGTCCCGTCTGCCGACGGCTAAGGTCGGCGTCGTCCTTGGCCAGCAGGAATTCCGCGTGGGTCAGGGGGCTGCCCAAGGTGACCAGATCACTGATGAGCCAGCGGCGCCGAGGGACGTCGGCGCGTGTTGTCCGGGTCCACAGCTGGCGCCGAAACTCGGTTTGCGCGGCGATGAACGCCGATCGGGTTGCGGAACTCTGGGCGCCCCCGAGAGTGGCGGCTGCGCCTTCGACCTTCCTGAAGGCTTCGAAAGTGGGCGTGCCTTCCTCGACCGTGCGTGCGGCGTCTTGCTCGGCCCAGAAGTAACTTACGAGATCATACGCCAGAATCGTTCCGAGACTGTGCCCAACCACGACGACCCTGGAATAGGTCGCGTCGGCATGGAGGGCCCGCAGCAAGGCGAGACCTCGCGCCCTTACAGCGGCGCGTGCAGCGACATTGTCGGGGTCGGCGCGCGTATAGCGGACGACACGGCCAAACGTCTGGGCGGCGACCCGATGGATCGCGACCAGTAGACCTCCCGCGGCGGCCACCACCAGCGCCCGAGGCAACCAGGCGGGCATATGCGCGGTCCAGACCGCTTCGGGCACCAGGGCGAGGGCGCCCAGTCCGACGACGACGAGCGAGGCGAACCACAGGGCGAACCAGGCAGAACGTACATCCCTGGGCACCTTCGAAAGCGGCCGGAACAGCAAGTAGCGGACCCAGCCCACAAATTGATCCCAGGTGGAGCCGGCCGTCAGGTCAGCCCAGTAGAGTTCGTAGAAATCCGTGCGCACGCCACGCGGGAAGGCCTGGCTCTTCAGGCTTTCCTGGGTGGTCAGACGACGCAATTCCAGGGACCCCGTCCGCTCGTCCGGCTTACTCCAGACCGGATTGACACCCCCGCCGGCAGGGCGTGGCGCGGCTACGGAAGGGTCATGCTCCCAGAGCGTCGAGACAAAACTCTTGATGGTGTCCATCGGGATCTGTTCGCCCATTCCGTGGATCAGGACGACGGCCTGCTTGCCTGGAACGGGCGGTGCGCCGGCGGGCGCGGCGACGTCAGCCTCGCCGGTGCTCTTCAACTTGGCCATCGGATCGCCTCATGGATGACGTGAGCTAAGGATCAAGATCGGCGCTGATGGGACGCAGGGCCGAGGGCTTCGAACGCGCACTGACGTCAGCTCATAGCTGGCGCTTAGAGGGTTGCCCCAGATCACGCGGGGCTAGGCAACTGCGCAAGCGCGCATAGCTGAACCAGCAGGGCCTGATCGATCTGCGGACTGGCGTAGAGGCCACGCAACAGGCCCATCTGCTGACGCAGCAGGTCAGCGGAAGCCTGATCCGATCGATCGACATCAAACGCCGCCTTGGCAGCATGATAGCCACGCGCAAGGACCCGCACGGCATCAAACGTCGCGATCATTGCGCCGACCAGAGCTTGGTATGGACCTGTACGGAATCTGGTCAGTTCGTTTCCGACACGCACGCGTCGATCGATCAGGTGCTGCGCCCCGGGCGCGAGGCGAAGATCCGCGTCGATCTCCAGCATGTGAGTCATCACGCCTCGGAGAAGAACCGCTCTTTCAGCGCGCGCCGCCACCAGCTCATGGCGATCCAGACCGCAGACCGCGATCGTCGTCAGTCCGCGGGGGTGGGCCGCCTCCTGGGGCGTCGCGGCCGGCTCAACGAACCCCTGGCAGAAGAACCGCAGGTGATCTCCCGGTTCTGGGGCGGGGGCCGGCGCCGACGGGTCGAGAAGCAGCGGGACTTCGGCGTTCACAGCGCTGGGCGTCGCGGCCCTTAGTGTGCCGGTCGCGAGGGGGAATTTGTTCGCCTTACCGGACTTGCTCGCGCGCAACACATCCTGACGCGTGCTGCGAAGCTGTCCTCGCTCGCGGTTGCAGTCCCCGCATGACGGCAACAGGTTCTCCCAATCGGCCGCTAACCAATAATAGCCTGGCTTACGGATGACGCCGTCGTCATCCAGGTAGCCCTGCTTGGGGCGATAGTGTTCAACGTCCATGGGGCCGGTTACGGCATAGACGCTTTCGCAATAGGCGCAGCGGTTGCCGAACAGGTCCGACAAGGCTGCCTTCACCGGCAAGGCCCGGTAGCAGGAAAATTTGGGCGGCTTGGTGGGCTTTGGGGGGAGTGGGTCCAGGTCTGGCGCGATATCGCCATAGAACCACAGCGCATGTTCTCGCTCGGTGAGACCATTGGCGCCCCGCCGGTTCAGCGCCGCTATGGCCTCCGCCGAGAGTGATCGGGCGACCCGTATCATGTCGCGACGGCGACCGGCTCGGACGCTTCCCAAAGCGATTTCAGCTCGGCGTCGAGTTCAAGCGCCTGACGACTGCGATCTTTCTCGACCCCGGCCCGTTGGGCGACGAAACGGTCGATGGCGTCAAGCATCAGGCGTTCCCGTTCCGTATTGCCTAGGTCCTGTCTTTGATTGATCTGATCGCGGAGCGCGGCGGCTTCCTGATCCTCGGCGGCCGTGCGTCGTGTCTTGCGCAGTAGAAGCTGGTAGCGATCGAACAGCACCTGCAGATCAGGGTCCAAGGTGCTGCCCAAACCGAAGTGCTCGGAGGTGAGGATCTGGTCGATCCTCAGGCCGGAGATCGACGGCAGATCCTGGACCAACTGAATAGTTCCCTTCGGGCCGCGACGCAGCAAGGACACCTCGCCATCCCGCAGGCCCCGCAGACAGAGCGGCTCGTGGGTCGTGGCGATAACCTGGATGCTTGGGAGGATCTCGCGGATGCCCCGCACGAAACGCAGTTTCCATGAGGGATGAAGATGGTTGCCCACCTCGTCGATCAGGACCAGGCCTTGGGCGAGTTCGGGCGCCTTCCAGGCCGGCAGCACCACTTCAAGAATGTCCGCAATCAGGGCGATCACAGTCTGGTAGCCGTCGCAAAGGCGCTTGAGGGGCACAAAGCCGCTTTTCTCATCCAGACCAACCTCGTCGTCGCGGCGCACCAAGGTCTGTCGAGCGGTGAGACTGAGGGCAATGCGGATCGCGCGGGCCGCGTATTCGAAGGTTTCGCGATCGGCCTTGGCGAGCCATCGCTGGGCGTCGACCAACGGCGCGAAGGGATCGAAAAGATTGTCGATCCGGGCATAGTCGGCGCCGTCGCGCGTCAGCTTGGGCTTACGGGGAAGCAGGCGCGTGGAGCCGTAGGCGAGCACCATCTGCTGCGCGCCACGCCCCCAGCGTTCGACGCGACCATCGGGATAGATGCGAAGCCGACGCGGCTCGGTGGCCCCGCTCAGCGTCACGGACACCTCTCCAAACTGGGCGCCTTGGCGCACCATAAGACCGAGGTCCAAATCGTAGGCTTTGACGACACGATCGAAATAGTGATCGCCGACCAAGGCCAGTGCGATGGCCTGGAGCACCGTGCTCTTGCCGGTCGAGTTGTCACCCAGGAGCATCAACCAGGGCGCCTGCTCGCCGCGGTCCGCGATGGTAAAGCTCAGACGCCCGATAGCGCGCAGATTTTGAACGCTGACGGTTTCAACACTGCGATCGCGCGCCGAAACGTAGGCGGCGATTGCTTCTGAAGAGCTATCTTCCAAGGAATAGTTTTCTTGCTCGCGCTGGTAGGCGCTTTGCGTCGCCTTGGCCTTTCGAACGTGGGCCGGGGTGATGACCGGTGTTAAGGCGGCGTCGCTGACGCTTGAGTGACTAAGGACGCGTTCGACCTCCTCGGATCCACGGCTCCGGACCGAGGCGATCATCTGGCGACAGAGCCCGGCGTACGGCGCGTCGTCCCTACAGGCGGCCACCACTTCCTTGATCGTGTCCTCGGCTGCCCCTTCGGCCTTCATTTCGAGGAACGTAGAGATGGTGCGCAGATCGCCCTGGATCTGGGTCGCCCGGGATCGCCGCGCCAAGACCAGCCCGAGCCGGTTCAGGCCGAGGATCTCGATCGTTGCTGCGCCCCGGTGCGTAACGCCAGAGACGAGGCCATCGCTTGAGAATGCGAGATGCTCGGATACCTCGTCCGCGCAGGGATCGAGCAGCAGCGGCGCCTCGCCGAATATATCGCCTTCGACACTGGCTCTAGTCGTCTCATCCTCGAGTGGAAAGCGACCGCCCTTGCCGGCTCGAGCTAGCCCCGTTGGCGTATCTTGATTGGATAAGCGATTACAGTCGGGGCAAGATAGGTAAAGGTTGGTCCACTCATTGGCCAGCCACCAGTAGTGAAGGGGCAGGAGCTCACCGCTCGCGCCAAAGACGCCGCTTTTCGGCCGGTATGCTTCAATATCTCCGCGCTGGGTCGCGCCGATGGGGCTTTCGCAATAGGCGCATTTGCCGTGAAACAGCTGCTGTAGCGCTTCGCGCACGCTGGTGTGCCGATAGGCGGTGAAGGCGAACCCGCCTCGCTGTCGGTGACTTTCGAAATCGGCGTAATAGACCTTCGCCTTTTCGTGCTCGCGATCCGCCGGCGATTTGACGCCCCTTCGCAACACAAATGGCGCTTCCACGCGCGAACGATCGATCCGTATCACGTGTCCGACTCCCCCAAGCCGCGCCTCAAGCATAAGCCTATCGGCTCGCCACCTATGGCTGTCTTTACAACATCTGCAACAAAAGCGTTTCTTGCAAGATAGGCGGTCCAGACAGCTGACGATTTGCCGAAACGATCCGATCGCCCCGGAGTCGACGCCGATCTTTGACCCGGCGATCCCGTCCCCGGAGGTGGGCGCGGGCCGCGCTTCAAAAATGCAATTTTGAATTGACGCCAGCGCACTGAAACGTAAAGCTAAGCTTGTATAGACTTCGCCTCACTCGCTTTGCGAGAACGTGGCCGTTGCTTGGTTTGCGTGGAGTACCCCCGCGAGTGCGCGGGTCGATTAGCCGTAAGCTCCAAACCTTCTGGGACATGAGATGGCGACCTTCGAGACCCTGCTGCAGGCGGGCCGCTCACTGGCGGACGACATCGAACTGTTGAAGGCCTTTCGCGACCTCGCCACGGCATGGTGGAGGGCCGCCGCCGAGGTCGAGGACCTGCCCAGCCTGGAGGCCTTCCTCGAGCTGAGCGGCAAGGACATCGAGTCGGACGTGGCCAAGGCGGCGTTCGCCAAGCTCGATGCCGAGGCGCTCCGCGTGAAGATCGCCGGCCTGGTCGGCAAGATCGCCGGCGCCGAGGCGAAGATCCCTGAAAAGTACAAGCTTCTGCTGCGGAAGATCTCGACCTTCGACTCCGCGGGCGCTGACAGCGACCTTGGCCTGGCGGCGTGGCGCCTGATCGACAAGGAGACGCCGCTGCCCGTCGGCGACAAGTTCACCCTGGGACTCCAGACCAAGGCGAGCCTGGAGTTCGAGGCCGGCGACGCCTGGCGCTACGCCAGCGACGCCATGCCTGCGCCGCTTTTGCGCATCAGCGCGGTCGGCGACCTGGCAGCCAAAGCGGGCGCAACCCTTCCGTTCCAGCCTTGGACCCTCGGCGCCAAGGCCGCGACCTCCGCCCACGCCGAGCTGCACTATTACTATGACGTGCGGGATCAGGATGCGCTGTTTGGCGGCGCGGTGGCCCAGCGCCTGACACAGCTGCCTAGTCCCTTCAGCTTCGAGGCGGTGTGGGACGCCTTCGCGACGACCGATCTGGCCGGGGTCATCTACAAATTCGAAGGCGCGGCCTCGGCCGAGGTCGAGGTCTCACTGGCCGACACCCTGGCGTTCGGCGCGGGCGTCGTCGGCGCACTGGGCGCGGCCGTGAAGCTCTCGGTCGACTTGCACGGCGGCTACGCGCTGTCCTTCCGCGCCGCCTCGCCCGCGCAGAGCGGCGGACGCCAGATCATCGCGACCCTGTCCCGCGTGACCGGGAAGGGGGCGAGCGCCGGCCTCTCCCTGGGGTTGGACATCGACCTGTCGTCCTTGGCGGGTCGGGTCCATGAGATCCTGCAGAAGGCGATCAACGTCTGGCAGGGCGGCCTTGAGAAGATCCAGCCCTATCTGTCGCCCGGGATCTGGGCCCAGAAGGAGGCGGGCGATCTCCTGAGCAACGCCGCCAAGGCTATCGTTGACGACGAGGCCCTGCGAGGCGCGATCGTGCGCGATCTCCAGGGCGCGCTCGGAATCGACACCAGCGACAAGTCCGCCGTGACCGCGTGGGTCGCCGGCGAGGTGTCGGGCGCGCTCGACAAGTCGGGTCTGCTGACCGCGGCGCAAGGCCAGGCCGACAAGGTCGTCGACCAGCTGGCGGGACGTCTTCCGGCCTTCGCCCAGGCGCAGTTCCGCGACCAGCTGAAGGCGGCCGTTGAGGCGCTGTCCGGCAAGGTCGAGACTGCCTTCAAGACCGAGGTCGATAAGCTGGTCGGTCAGGACGCCGCCAAGATCAAGGCGCTCGGCGTCGAGCTGAAGAAAGCCGGCGAAGCCAGCAAGGCCGTGTTCGCCAGCGCCGACGACGCCCTGGCCGGCGCCCGCAGGCTGGTCGCACGTTACGACGCCCTGTTCCGCAAGGTCGTCGCCGAGGCGGAAGACGCCGCGCGCCGCAAGGTGGCCGCCCAGGTGCTGTTCGAGGAGTCGCGAGACAGCGAGACGTCCTATCAGTTCTCCGGCGTGCTGACCGGGCGCAACGAGGGCGCGCGCGCCGTTTTCGACGCCCTGACCCGCGGCGACCTCAAGGCGCTGCTGCCGCTGTTCGATCAGCCGTCCTCGTCCGGGTTCGATCTCGATCGCGAGAAGTCGTCGATCCGACGGTTCAGCAAGAGCGAAAGCAAGCTGGGCTACGAGGTGGTTCTGTTCGGCTTCGCCATGAACGGGGCGACGCTGCTGTCGGGCGAGGCCGCCGCCTTGGCCGACGGCGCGGGCAATATCCAGATCGACACCCAGGGCCAGCTGGTCAAGCGCTTCACCGGACCAACGGAAGGGCGGGAGATCTCGTTCGTCGATGTCTACGGCCTGCGGCTCCTGCGCGCCCTGGAAGGCGCTCCGCCGTCGGTGCGGCGCGCCCTCGATGTCGGGGTCAACCTCAGCCACAAGGACCAGTCGCTTAAGCGTGGTGAGCTGGTTGGGTTCATCCAGAGCCTGGAGGATGTCGGCCTCCTGGCGGCCAACACCACCGACGAAAGCGTGAAGCAGTTCGACGCCTGGCGGATCGACGGATCGGACAAGCGCCTGGCGGCGGACCTCAACGCCAAGCTCTGGCTGACGGGCAAGGATCCGATCACGCTGTTGAAGCTGGGGCAGCGGCAGAACGGCCAACTCACCGACGTGGCGCGCCGCGCCATCGTCGAGGCGGGCATCCAGGCGCTGCTACGCGCGCACGCCGTGAAGACCAAGGACTTCAGTGAAGCGGTCAACACCGTCAACGCCGAGCTGATAGGGAATTTCGCTAAGGTTCACGGGCGGGAGCGGACCGTGGCCGAGGTGTTCCTCGACTACCCCGCGAAATGGCCGCCGGTGGGCGTCAACTGGACCACCGATGGCCAGCGCCATTTCGACTACTTCCTGCAGCAGCACGAGCGGTTGAGCAATCTGGTCGCGATGATCGACCTGATGGGCGACGTCTATGAGGCCTCGCCCGCCGATCCGAGGGACCCCAAGCCCGATCCGCATCTCTGGGACGAGCGGGAGTATCGGACCGCCCAGCGCGATATCGCCTCGACTGGCCGGAGCTGGCTCAAGCTGAACAAGAAGTACCTCTTCTGGGCTGGCAAGGATGTCCATCCGCTGACCGTGGCGCTGCTGCTGGCCATCGTCGACCTGGCCGGCGCGCCTCAGCGTCCAATGACCCTGACCATGACCTATCGTCCCAGCAACGGGCCGCCCCAAACGGTGGTCCTGGCCTAGCGGCCGCCTTCGCATCCAACAGACCAGGGGATTGTCCATGCCGAACAAGCGCCATGTCCCTTACCTGCTCGCGCTGCACCGACATCGTCCTCTGGCGATGTGGCTGCTGCTGCTGTTCGTGGTCCTGATCGCGGCGCTGAACGCCATGCGCTTGACGCCCCACTTCCAGTGGATCTGGGTCTGGACCCTGGTCTTGGTGACGGTCAGCCTGATGATCATCGGCGGGGCGGTAAACGGTCGCCTGGAGGGCGTGCTGATCGACAGCCGCAATCGAGTCAGCCTGTCGAAGTTCCAGATGGTGCTGTGGAGCGTGGTGGTGATTTCCGCGCTGATCACGGGCGCGTCTCTGAACCTCTTCCACAAGGTCGACGACCCGCTGAATATCCTGCTGCCGCCAGAACTGCTGTTCGCGATGGGCATCGCGGCGGGATCCTTCGTGGCGACGCCGACCCTGCTGGGGCTGAAGGCCGATCAGGCCGAGTCGACGACGTCGCTGGAGACCACCTCCGAGCGGCTCAACCTGTCGGCCGACGAGGCCAGCGCCACCGGTCGCCTGTTCAAGCTGACCTCTCCGCAGCTGGCGTCCTGGACCGACATGTTCCGTGGCGACGACGTCGCCAACGCGGCCTCGGCCGATCTCAGTAAGGTCCAGCAGTTCGCCATCACCCTGCTGCTGATCGGCGTCTACTGCGCCAACCTGTGGGCCGCGTTCGCCGGGAAGACCTTCCCCCAGATGCCGGTGCTGTCGGGCAGCTTCGTGACGCTGATGGGCATCAGCCACGCGTCGTACCTGGCCTACAAGGCCGCCCCGCACGGATCTCCAAAGGCCGAGGACGACGGCCGCGACCCCCGCCTGAATGCGGTCGGCTGACATGGCTGAGCAGACCTATGCCGTGAAGGCCAACCGCCTGAACCTACGCCGCGAACCGGGGTTGGAGGCGGGCATCCTGGCGACCCTCAACAAGGGGCAGACCGTCGCCGTGCAAGACGGGCTGTCCGAGGACTGGTGGAAGGTGCGCCCGACCGGGTCGCCGCTGGAAGGCTATGTCGCTCGCCGCTACCTCATCCAGCTGAGCCTGGCGCCGTCGCCCGTGCCCAGGGAGGCCAATGCGGTGCTCTGGTCGGCCACCGAAGCCCAAAAGGGTCGGGTGGCCTACAAGCTGGGCGCCAAGCACAGCAGCCAGGGGCAGATCGACTGCTCTGGCTGGGTGGCGGAAATCACGCGCGCGGCCTTCGACGCCGTCAACGCTGCGGCCAGGCCGGAAGTGGTGTTCGAGCGTTCGGACTACGGGGTGTTCGAGACCCACTCCGACGGCATCATCTCCCAGATCGAGGCGCGGACGGGCATGGCGCTGCATGGCGCAGCGGTCGTGGCCTCGGCGCTACGCGAAGGCATGCTGATCGGCTGCAACTTCGGCGAACACGAGTGGGAGAAGAACAAGCCGCCGCGGGTCTATGGCGTCGACCACATCGTACAGGTGATCCGCTCGCCCGGGACCGGTGAACTGTGGATCAGCCAGAGTTCTTCCAGTGGCCGGGGCGTGAACAGCATCCTCCTGGTCGACTGGCTCAAGGGGGTGGCGGCCTTGGCCCAGACGGGCCGGCTGCACGCGGTGGACCCCTTCTTGATGGCCGACCGCAACGGCGAGTACCTACGCCTGGTCGGTGAGACCGCCAGCCTGGAACCGCTGCCCCAGGCGCCGAGTCCCGCGCCGGTGACCCTGACCTCGGCCCCTGCGGGGCCGCCCACCGTCTCCGACGAGGCCTGGAACCTGATCGTCGAGTTCGAGACGGGCGGAAGGGCGCTCTACGAGCGAAAGTACACGCGCCCGACCTGGCCGGGCGGGAGCTCGGGCGTCACAATCGGCATCGGCCACGACCTGGCGTTCACCACACCCCAGGCCTTCGACCGCAACTGGGCCGCCTTGCCGCTGGACGCCCGCACGCGCCTGAAGGCGACGATCGGCCTGACGAAGGCGGCGGCCAAGGCGACCATCCCGAGCCTCTCCGACATCGTCGTGCCGTGGGTGGTGGCCGAGGCCGTGTTCCGGGCGGTCGACCTGCCCGCCACGATCGCCAAGACCAACGCCGCCTTGCCCAATTGCGACCTGCTGTCTGGCGACTGTTTTGGCGTGCTGGTCTCGCTGACCTTCAATCGCGGCGACGATTACACCTCGCCGCGGAAGCCGGGCGACCCCATCGATCGCCGCAAGGAAATGCGGGCCATCCGTGCGGCCATGGCGGAGAAGAACTTCGCCGTCATCCCGGCCCTGCTGCGGTCGATGATACGGATCTGGCAAGGCCAGGACGTCGAGGCGGGACTGACCCGGCGACGCGAGGCCGAGGCCGCCCTCTTCGAGAAGGGGCTGCGCGAAAGCGTCACCGTCGCGCCGTCCCTGGCCAATGCGCCGGAGGCCTCGATCGTCTCCGAGGTCGCCCAGGCGCCCACGCCGGACGAAGCGTGGAGCAACACCACCCAAGAGGAGGCGGTCGCCAAGGCCGTGGCGGCGCCCGATGACGTCGCCGAACACCAGGCCGACATCCTGGCGCGCTCGCAGGTCATCTGGGCAAGCGACGCCAAGGCCATCGACTATGCGCATCTCCAGTCGATCCAACCGCCCGGCGAACGTTTCGCCTTCCAGGCCGCCGATCTGGAGGCCCTGGCGCGGCTGAACGACTTCGTGCTCGACACCCAGACGCCGATCCTGTTCGGCCTGCGGGGCTGCGGCCTGATCCAGGCCGGCGACGGCTTCCAGGACGAGGCCATCCTGCTGGACCGCAGGCCTGACCATCAGTCGGCGCGCTGCGTGATGGGCGTATGGGATCGGGCGGCCGGCAGGATCGCCGTCTTTCCAGCTTCGACCGTGCCCAACGCCAAGGCCGTGGTGGGTTGGACCCGGACGCACGAGGCGGGCAACATTCTGCCGACGGGGCTGTATCGCTACATAACCGGCGCGCACAACGGCAAGCCCGGCTGCTTCGTCCTGCGCAAGACCGAGTCCGACCGTCGCGTCGTCGTGGTGCGGCGGTCGTCCAACGATCTGCGCTATGAGCGGACCGACATGTTCGACGTCTGCGCGCCGGGCGACAACATCCACCCCAGCTTCTACGGCGGGCCGGACAGTTTCAGCTCCGTCGGCTGCCAAGTCGTGGTTGGCTCGGCGACCCCTGGCGGCGTGCATTCTGGCCCATGGGCGAAGTTCCGCGCCGCCGCTGGCCTGCCGGCGCGGGGCGCGGCCGCCGGAACGCCCTATCTCTACATGCTCCTGACCGGCGCCGAGGCGCTGCTGGCGTCCGACCTACGCCGTCGGGGGCTGGCCGGCGACGCGCCAGAATGGCGGGCGCTGCGCCGGCTGCGATTTGGCTCGAGCGGCCAGGCGGTGTTGAACTTGCAGCAACACCTGGCCCTGTCCGGTCCCGACGGCAGTTTCGGTCCCAACACCTCGTCCTGGCTGCACAAGCTTCAGGCCGAGCGGTTCGAGGGCCGTTGCGACGGCATCTATTCGCCTTCGCTGGATGAGGATCTGGAGTGGCGGGTTCTTTGAGGTCTGGGGTGAGCCGCGCCTAGCGAGCGTAGGCGAACTCGATCTCGACCAAAGCGCCGGGGCGGAAGGAGGACTGCAGTGTCGGGACCACTTAACGCAGTCCGGATAAGGTATTGATTTTTATGAGAAGGCGCAATTCGACGACCTGAGGCCACCACTTAAGGCTGGCACCAAAAAGGATGTCGACCACTTAAGACTGACCCGAAAGCCAGATAGAGCATCCATGAACGCCGGTCAGTGGACGCTCAGCTCGTCGATTGCGTGAACGAGCGCATCAAGCTGGTCGCGTAGTCCCAGGATACTAGCCACCGGCAGCAGCGCCTGGCGGCCGGACAGCTCCTCATAAAACTATCTCGCGTCCGCAGTGACCAACTTGTTCTCCGGCGCGGCGGCTGCAACGCCGATCAAGCCATCTCGAACTTCATACACTCGATCGGCACGAATGCGTGCCTCTGGTCGATGGGCGACCAAAACGATTGTCGCACCGGTCCCAGATAGATTGCTGAGCACCCTTCTTTCGGTCTCGACATCCAAGGCAGAGGTGGCCTCGTCGAGGATGAGCAGGCGCGGCCGACCAAGAAGGGCTCTCGCTAGCAGAATGCGCTGGCGCTGCCCCCCCGAAATGCTTGCAAGCGAGTCAGCAAGATATGTGTCCAGCCGCATGGGCAATGAGCGAATGAATGTGTCCATCTCGACCAGCTTCAGTGCCTCGTAGATCGCCTCATCTGAGACGCCCGTGCGGAATAGCGTGACGTTGTCGCGGATCGAGGCAGAGAGTAGTCGGTCACTCTGGAACAGAGAACCGAGGCCTCGGCGCGAGGAAGTGGCCGCGAGGCCATCGATCGTGACCTTGCCGACTTCCGGTGCCACCATGCCGCAGATCAGCTTGGCAACCGTGGACTTTCCCGCGCCAGAGCTTCCCACTAGTACAACGAACTCCCCCGGCTCGATTCGAAGGTCGGCGTCCCGCAGAACGGGATCCTCGAAGTCGCTGTAGCGAAACGTAACGCCGCGCAACGCTACTTGGCCGCCTTGAATCGTATCGACAGGGGCCGGCCGCATGGGGGACTGCTGGATGATCTCATTGGCCTGACGCAAGTGGACCGAATGGGATTTATACCGCGCATAGAGGTCAAAGGCCGTGACCAGCGACTGGGACAGCAGGTCTTTGTAGGCATTCAGCGCGACAAAGGCGCCCAAAGAATGATGGCCACCAGAGACGAAAAACGCGGCCATGGAGACGAAGGCCAACCAAGTATCCAAGACTAGAGCTTATCCGGCCACCCGACGCGAATCTCTTATTCAGGCTCAAGCCACCGTCGCTGGTGTCATTGCGCCGCCGCGAGGAGCTCGATTGGCTACTGCTGATGACGGACAAACCGTCAACCAGCGCGCGTTCGGTAATGCTGGAGCTTTCGAGCCGGTTACGCCGGACCGAGAAATTTCCCGCGATAGGAAGGCTACCCGAGCCAGGGCTCTTATTGACGACCAGAGCATAGCCACCATTGGAAACCGCCGAAGCAGTCACAGTCCCGGCGAAAGGCGGCTTGGCCGCCTTGCCCGATGCCTCTGCGGTGACGAGGTTAATGAGGCCGGCCCCCCCCTCCGGGCTGAAGGCGGCCGAGGGATTGGTCATGATCTCTACGCGCGAGAAACGCACGGCGCCAAGCGACTGGAGAACGTCTGCTTGGTTGGCACCATTGAGTTCAGGTGCGGGCTGTCCATCGATGAGAATTGTGGCGCCGCTTGAGCCTCTCAGCTTCAACGGGCCTCCCGGTTCGATGCTCAACGACGGGATGCCGTTCAGCACGTCAGCTAGGCTGCCAATCTGGTGCTGCGGCGTACGAGCGATATCGTAGCTGCGGCGATCGGAAAGTCTTCAACGACACCTATCGCGGCAAAGCGTACTTCCATCACGCTGGGCCAACTATCTCGGGGCAGCAGTTGCTCTCTTGGCGGCAGCTGAATCGATTATTGGACCAACCTTCTGTGTCCGCTGGTGCTGGATGCGTCGCAACCGGACACCTGGCCCGTCGAACGAGCCGACGCTGTTCTCGCCATCAACATGATCCATATCTCGCCGTGGACGGCCACGGCCGGCCTGATGGCGGGCGCTGCGCGTGTGCTGCCTGCGGGCGGCGACCTGTTCCTGTACGGCCCCTTCATCGAGGGCGACACGCCGACAGCGCCCAGCAACCTCGAGTTCGATCAGAGCCTGAGGCGACGCAATATCGAGTGGGGAATTCGCCGCCTGGACCATCTGGTCGCCTTGGCGGCCACCCATGGCCTTGGCCTTTCCGAACGTCTCACCATGCCCGCGAACAACCTAGTACTCGTGTTCCGAAAGACGTAGCCGCTAGGCACGCTCGGCCAAGGTCCGTTTCTCGGAGGCGCGCAAAGGTCCGTTCGTGGCGCACATTGGCCACGCGGCTAAACGCTGAACTTGCGATTAGCTCGCATTATCGTCGGTCTTAACTTGGAATCGTGCCGATTCTAAGTTGTCCCGACATGCAGCAACTCGCCTGGCGGCCCGGAAGGGACTCGAACCCCTGACCTTCGCTTTAGGAAAGCGCTGCTCTATCCTGCTGAGCTACCGGGCCGCGTTTCGCGCGGGTCTGGGTCAATAGCGCAAGAAGGCGGGCGTGCGAACCCCGTCGGCGACGCTCGGGGGCGAACATGATGCGGCATCTGAAATCCGTCTATGTCCAGGTGCTGATCGCCATCGCCCTGGGGGTGCTGGTCGGGGCGCTGTGGCCCAAGGTCGGGGTCGCGGTGAAGCCGCTGGGCGATGGCTTCATCAAGCTGATCAAGCTGGTGATCGCCCCGGTGATCTTCTGCACCGTCGCCGGCGGCATCGCGCGGATGGGCGACATCAAGGCGTTCGGCCGGGTGGGGATCAAGGCGCTGCTCTATTTCGAGGTGGTCTCGACCCTCGCCCTGATCCTGGGCCTGGTGGTGGGGCGCACCCTGAAGCCGGGCGCGGGGTTCAACATCGATCCCAAGACGCTCGACCCGTCGATCGCGGCCGGCTACCTGGCCAAGGCCCAGCATGGCGACGGCCTGGTCGCCTATCTGCTGCACCTGATCCCCGACACCTTCTTCAGCGCCTTCGCCGAGGGAAACCTTTTGCAGGTGCTGGTCGTCGCCATCCTGACGGGCTTCGCCTGCACGCGGCTGGGCGACTTCGGCGACAAGGTCGCCAATGTTCTGGAGGACACGGCCAAGCTGTTCTTCGGCGTCATCCACGTGGTGGTGCGCCTGGCGCCCTTGGGCGCGTTCGGGGCCATGGGCTTCACGATCGGCAAGTACGGGATCGGGGCGCTGGTGCAGCTGGGCGCGCTGGTGGCGACCTTCTACGTCACCTCGCTGCTGTTCGTGCTGGTGGTGCTGGGCGCGATCGCCTGGGCCAGCGGCTTCTCGATCCTGCGCTTCCTGGCCTACATCCGCGAGGAGCTGCTGATCGTGCTGGGCACCAGCTCGTCGGAGTCGGTGTTGCCGCAGATGATGGAAAAGCTGGAGAACGCCGGCGCGCGGCGCTCGGTCGTCGGGCTGGTGATCCCGACCGGCTACAGCTTCAACCTGGATGGCACCAACATCTACATGACCCTGGCCACCCTGTTCCTGGCCCAGGCGACCAACACGCACATCTCGCTGGGGCAGGAACTGGCCCTGCTGGGCGTGGCCATGCTGACCTCCAAGGGCGCGAGCGGAGTCACCGGGGCGGGCTTCATCACCCTGGCCGCGACCCTGGCGGTCGTTCCGGACATTCCGATCGCGGCCCTGGCCGTGCTGGTCGGCGTCGACCGCTTCATGAGCGAGTGCCGGGCCTTGACCAACCTGATCGGTAACGGCGTGGCCACCCTGGTCGTCGCGCGGTGGGAAGGCGCCTTGGACCGCGACCGCCTGACGCGTGTCCTGCGTGGCGAAACCGCTCCGGTCGAACCCGCCGTCGCCTGATCCCGGGACAGGCGAGCGCGCATCCCGCCACGGTGGGCAAGCTTGTCCGGCGCCGTCTGCATGTTAGGGTTTCAAATACAACCGACGTGCGATGTTGGAGCGATGTTGAATCTAACGCCCCGGGACGCCGTCGCACGGTTCGATAGCGGCTTGGCGACAAGGATGAATCTCGCCGCATGAAGCCGCCCAGCAAGGTGATGATCGTCGAGGACGAGGCGCTGGTGGCCATGATGGTCGAGGACATGCTCGGAGACCTGGGATGCGAGGTCGCCGGTTCGTTCGGCGCGGTGGACGACGCCCTGGCCTGGCTGCGCAGCGGCGAGCCCGCCCCGGACGGCGCGGTGCTGGACGTCAATATCGGCGGCGAGATGGTGTTTCCGGTCGCCGAAGCGCTGCGCGAGCAGGGCGTGCCGTTCGTCTTCGCCACCGGCTATGGCGATCTGCCCCGCCGAGGCTTCGAAAGCATCGAGGTGCTGGCCAAGCCGATCAATGTCGGGGCGTTGCGCCAGGCAATCGACAAGTTCCGGGCCGAATAGACGGCTTCACTCCGCCTCGCGGAGGAAGTCGATGAAGGCCCGCAGCGGCGCCGGCGCACGTCGCCGACTGGGATAGTAGAGGTAGAAGCCTCCATAGTAGGGGCACCAATCCTCCAGCACGCGGACCAGCTTGCCGGCCGCGATCAGGTCGGCGACCTGGTCCTCGAAGGCGAAGGCCACGCCGACGCCGTCCAGCGCCGCCTGGATCATCAGCCCCTGGTCGCCGAGGGTCAGGGGACCATCGACCTCGATGTTCAGCTCGACCCCGTCGCGCTCGAACTCCCAGTGATAGAAGCGGCCGCTGGCGAAGCGGAAGCGGATGCAAGGCAGGTCCTTCAGCTGCTCGGGCGCGGTCGGCCTGGGATGGCCCGCGAAGAAGGCCGGCGCGGCGACGATGGCGCTGCGTTGGCGCGGGCCGATCGGCACGGCGACCATGTCCTGGGCGATGGTCTCGCCGAAGCGGACGCCGGCGTCGCAGCCCTCGGCCACCATGTCGACCAGGGCGCCGTCGACGATGATCTCGACCTTCACCCCGGGTTGGCGGGCCATGAAGCGGTTCACGGCCGGCAGCAACACCAGTTCGGCGGCGCCGCGCGAGGCGTTGAAGCGCAACGTGCCCATCGGCTGGTCGCGGAAATTGTTGAGGTCGTCCAGGGCGTCGTCGATGTCGCGGAAGGCCGGGGCCACCCGGGCGAACAGCCGCTCACCGGCTTCGGTCAGGGCGACGCTGCGGGTGGTGCGGTTGACCAGGCGCAGGTCCAGCCGCTCTTCGATCCCTCGTAGGGCGTGGCTGAGGGCCGACGGCGTGCAGCCCAGCGCGTCGGCGGCGCGGCGGAAGCTCTTGTGGCGGGCGATGGCCAGGAAACTGGCCAGGTCCGCGGGGGCGATGGGCCGCATTGCTGAGCCTTACTCACGGATGGGCGAGAACCGCGATGATCAACTCATCGAAGATTCAGGTCCAGGGCTTCCGCCGTCGCCGCGCCTATCCTATCGCCCGAACCGCAGGACAAGGATCTGGTCGATCTGGTTGGCGTCGTAATTGTCGTCCGAGGCCAGGACGAGGGTGCGGGCTCCGTCCTTCAGGCGCGGTCCCCAGGCCATGGCTTCCAGATTGTCGATCCGGACGCCCAGGCTGTCAAAGTTCAGCAACAGTCGCTTCTCGACAGGCCGGACGGAGGTCTTCGCCAGCCTCTCGACCGCCGAGACGTCCTGGGCCTTGGCCAGGTCGGCCAGGTACAGGCGGATATGGTAGCTGTAGCGCCCATCCGCGCCCTTGGCGGCCGAGCGTTCCAGCACCAGCAGGCGATGGTCGTCCAGGGTCAGTATTTCGCTGACGCCGTTGTCATTCACGCCCACCGGCGAGGCCGCCTGCACCGGGTCCAGCGGATAGGCGTACTGCGCCAACGGCCGTCCCGAACGGTCCAGGCGGGTCAGGCGCGTCAGGCCGCCCTGCGCCACCGAAGGAATTGGGCCGTCCTGCGCCAGCGGCCATTCCATCGACAGCCACATCGATCGTCCGTCAACGGACCATGACAGGCCCTCGGTGGTCGCGTTCTTGCGCGCGCCGGTCTCGCCACCGGCATGGAAGGTCAGCATTTCGGGAACCACCATCCGGCTGACCGGCGCCCCGTCGGCCTTGATCCGCCGCACCGCCGGCGGATAGCCGTGGTCGAAGTCGCCCTCGGTGGCCCAGATCAGGTCGTGGCTCAGCGGATCGAAGCGGATCGCCTCGCCGTCCGCCGCCTCGGTTCCGGCCTTGCGGTCCGGGAAGGTCTCGCCGTCCTCACGGCGCAGCGGAACCATCTTCTCCAGCGTCGGTCCGCAGGGCTGGCCAGCGCGCAGATCGAGCCGACCCAGGAAGACATGCGACGGCCCGTGCTCGGACTTGTCGTCGCTGATGAACGCCCAGAGGTCCGAGCGCGGATCGTAGTCGATGCCGGAGATGCCGCCGTAGCCGCCGCCCTCGAAGACGATCCCCTTGGGCGTCTCGCAGGCCTTGATCAGCGACAGCCGGTCGTTCGCCGTCGCCGGCGTCGCCGCGAGCAGCGCGGCCAGGACCAGCGCCTTCAAAGCCGCAACGCCGGCGCGAGAAGCGGACCGTCGTCCCAGCCCGCCATGGCGGACGTGGCCTCGGCGCGCTCGATGGCCACGGTCAGCTTGCGGCGAAACTCGGCGGGGTCGATCGTGAAGGGCTGGCTCTGGGCCTCGATCGTGTGCAGGCGCGGGCGACCGTCGGACGGCAGGATGTAGCCGACGTCGTGGCGGCGGAAATTGCCGATCCGCGACTGCACCTCGACCAGCCAGTTCAGCGCCACCACCTGGCAGCCCGGCGGCGACAGGAGCGTGTTGTGCAGGCCCGAGCCGAACTCGCCAGCCACCACGCGGGCGCGCGAGAAGATCCGGGCCTGGTCCGTCCAGGAGAGGGTTTCGGGCCGCAGCACGGTCAGGCCCAGCTCCCGCGCGATGCCCTCGATCTCGGGTTCATTGACCATCTCGCGGAAGACCCCGGGCGCGCGAAGCCCCGCGCGGCTGACGAACACCTTGTCGAAACCGGCGCCGCGCGGCCAGGCCAGCGCCTGTTCTTCCAGCTTCCACCGGAGGAAGTCGTGGAAGATATAGTCCTTGTGCAGCATGTGCGGCAGCAGGGCCACGTCGACGTGGAGCGCCTCACGGGCCGGGTCGTAGGTGACGATCTCGTGCCCCGGCAGCATCTGGCGGACAATCCGCGCCACATAGCCGGGGGCGCTGGCCGGCAGCACCACGGGAGCGGTGACCCCGCTCGCCGCCAAGGCCTGGATCAGGAACAGCTTGGGATACATCTCGGTCAGCCAGTGACCCCAGACGAAATTGAAGTGCGTGATCACGAACGCCCGCTCAAGCCGACGCTTGGCGGGCGCGGAGAACGCCCAGCGCTCGGGCGTGATGCCGTTGTCCCACCAGTGCTTGACGTAGCTGGGATAGGGGCCGTCCGCGTAGACGAGCTGGCCGTCCAGGGTCAGATGCCCGCCAGGACCGCCCACCAGCACGTCGCGGACGACATAGAGATCGATGGCCGGCGTCGGCCAATCGTACCGGTGGTCGGCGTTCATCTGCTCGCCTTCGCACGGCCACGGCATCGGGCGCGCCAGGACATAGCCGCTGTCGCCCATCAGGCGCGCACGAACGGCCCGGCCGCCGCCGGCCAAGGCCGTGGTCAGCGGGACGAGGTCGCACGCGGTGATGTCGATGGACTGGACCATCGCCCCTAGAGCCCCCCGTCGAGGAAGCCGAGGAAGGCCGGCAGATCCAGCCGCCAGCTAAACGCCGCGTCCGGACGAAGCCATTCCTCCAGCATCATCTCGACCTGACCGACCGGCGAGGGCGAGAAGAAGGCGCGCCAGTCCAGGTCGGCGAACAGGGCGAGGTTGCGGGACCACGCGGCGGTGACGTTTGTCGGCTGCAATTCGACCACCTTGGTTCCCGATCGGCAGAACAGGATATTGGCCAGGGCCGTGCCGGCGGCGGCGACGACGACGTCGGCCCCGTGGAACAACGCCACCTGTTCGCGGACCGATAGGGTGGCGGGCCTGACGATCGTGAAGCCGCGCGCCGCCAGGGCCGTCTCCAGGTCCAGCTCGTTGAGCAGCACATGGTCGGCCGAGCCCCGGCGACTGACATAGATGCGCCGTGGCCCGACCGTGGGATCGACCGCCGACGTCGCCAAGATCCGCTCGCGAACGCGATCCAGCGGCGCGTTGGGCGCGTGCAGGAAGTGATCCAGGGTCGAGGCGTAGATCGCATCCTCGATCCGCGCCAGCGGGGCTTCGATCACGCGGGGCGGGGGCGCCGAGCCCAGCAGCAGGGCCAGGAGATCGCGATGCCAGGGCAGCAGGGGCGGCGCGATCGCCGGGAAGCGCCCGGTCGCGCCCGTCTCGATCGCCGCGACCAGGGCTGGCAGGCACTCGATCAGGAAATGGCCATAGTTATGCAGCCCTCCCCACGCCATGAAGATGGTGGCGCGCTCCAGCCGCGGGACCTTGTTCGGCGGGCGAAACACGGCTCGGTCCCCTTCGACGCGAACCCCCGGCAACAGGCCCAGTGTGGGCGTCAGATACAGCGCCTCCTGGACCGTTTTCTGGAACACTTGCCCCTGGTCGTTGAACACCGCGCCGAAGGCCGGGGCGTGCCAGACGCCTGGCGCGCGAACGAGATCGACAGACGCGCGACGGACGCCGCCGGCGCCCGCGGCCCACGCTGGCGCGCCGACACCGCCGACGCGGCCCGTCAGTCGCAGGCGCGTTTCCGCCTCCGCCTCCACGCTCTCGGGCGTCACCTCCGCGATAAGGCCCGGCGCGGCGGGAACGTCACCGTCCAGCACATTGGCGACGCGGGACAGAACCGCCGCCTCACTGACGACCGTCAGCGGCAGACCCGGGCCCAGCGGGCGTTCCGGGACCAGGGCCTTCAGTCGGCTCGTCGCGCCCTTGGCCACGCGGCGAGCGACGCGTAGCACCCGCCTCACAGCTCGAAACTCGCCCGATAGCCGGCGCGGGAGACGATGGCGGCGGTCAGCCGTTCGATCGCGTGGGCGGTCGTGCCGTCGACGCGACCTAGCTCCGGCCCGAAACCCAGCTCGGCGTCGTCCAGGTCCGTCAGTGGCGCGAAGGCTTCCGTCCGCCCCCAGAACATCGAGCCGGCCGCGAACGGCGTCTCGGGACGCGGCTTCAGGCCCATGCGCGCGGAGAGCCGCTCGACGTCCGGACGGTTGTTGTCCATCACGTCGGGATCGCCCATCCGCATGCGGGCCTCTGACGAGGCCAGCAGGCCCAGCTTCGGATCCTGGGCGAAGGCGCGCAGGGCCAGGACCGCCGCCTCGCCGCCCAGCAGGCCGTCGACCAGCGCGGCGCGCCACTGGTCGCCCTTGGGCTGGTGCGGCGAGCGCTTGGAGTGCAGCTTGCAGAACACCGAATAGCCCAGCGCCCGCGCCCGGCGCAGGGTCTCGACGAACGGCCGGATGTCGCGTCCGCGGTTCTCGGCGATGGCCAGGTGGGCGTGCGGAAAGGCCTCGCGGGCCTTGGCCAGGTCGCCCTCGCTCCAGGCTTCCGGCACGGTGACCATCAGGTCCAGCACGTCGGCCGTGGCGGCCAGGCGCTCGGCGAACCAGTCGATCAGCTCCGGATAGAACAGGTGCAGCAGGGTCACCGCCTCGGCGCGCTTGGCGAAGCGCGCCTGGGCTTCCGCGACCAGCGGATGCTCGTCGGTCAGGCGCGGCAGATAGGCGCTCAGCGCGGCGCGGGTGGCGTGCAGATAGCCATGGCCGAACCAGCGGTCGGGCTCCAGATAGGCCCCCTCGCCCCACTCGTTCCAGGCGTTGACGAAGGCCAGGCCCTGGCCTTTCGGGTGCTTGGCGTCCGCGTGCTTCAAGGCGCCCGACAGCCAGCGCAGATAGCGCTCGGGGTCGGCGTTGTGGAAGGCGTGGCCGGCCCAGGGCTTGCGCGCCTGGTTGTCCCAGCCCGGCATGACGCCCGGCACGAAGGCGGCGTCGGCCTGCGAGAGCTCATCCAGCTTGTGCTGAACCACCGTCGGATAGTCGTAGACCTTGCCGGTGAAGTTCGGATGCAGGGGCGTCACCGACTTGGTGATCTCGCCCTCGACGATGGCGTGCGGCGGGAAGTCGATGATCCCGTCGAAGCCGTGGCCGGCATGGTCCTGGAAGCCAAAGGCCGTGGTGCACAACAGGTGCAGCTCGCCGATCCCCATGGCCCGGGCCTGGGCCCGCCAGCGGTCGGTCGTGGCCTTGGAGTCCGGCAGGATCTCGGGCCGATACAGCACCATCACCGGCTTGCCGCCGACCTTCAGGTAGCGCGGGTCGCGGATATGGCGGGCGATGTCCTCGAACACGGCCTCGTCATCCTCGGGCGAGTGGTCCTGGCCCATCAGGACGTCGCTCTCGTCGCCGTCCCAGCGCCGCGTCCAGTTCTCGTTGGCCCAGCACAGGGCGAACGGCAGGTCCAGGGTCGGATCGGCCAGGAACAGCTCGATCGGCCGCTCCAGCAGGCGTTTTCCGGCGAACCAGTAGTAGTGGAAGCAGAAGGCGTGGACGCCGGCGCCCTTGGCGAGATCGATCTGGTGGGCGATCACCTCACGCTGGCGCAGGTCGTAGAAGCCCAGGTCGCCCGGCAGGCGCGGCTGGTAGTGACCCAGGAACTGCGGCTGGGCCTTGGAGACGTTGGTCCATTCGGTGAAGCCCTTGCCCCACCAGGCGTCGTTCTCCGGGAACGGATGGAACTGGGGAAGGTAAAAAGCCACCACCTTCGGCGCATCGGCCGGCAGGGCGATCGGGGCGGCGATCGGGGCAGCGTAGTGGGGGCTGCGCAGGTTCTTCGCGACCTGGATCGCGTGGGTATAAGTCGCCCGCACCGGGCCGGTGTCGCCACCGGCGGGACGGGTCGCCCGCGCCCGGTCCAGCACCGCCCGCCCTCGCCGCCAGGCCGCGCCCGCCGGCTTGCGCAGCGGTCCCAGCAGCGGCTTGATCGCCTGGATCGCCGCGCCCTTCAGGCCGCGCGGATCCTGGCCCAGGTCGCCGATGCGCGAGACCTTGAAGTCCGACACGGTGAACGCGCACGCGCCTTCCGAGGGGTCCAGCCGCACACCGTTCAGCTGCCAGCTGCGGGCCGGCAGCGAGGCGAACCAGCCGTCCGGGCCAGCTTTCAGACGGGTGTAGGAATCTTCCGAAAAGCCGTCGCCCCAATCGGCGTAGAGCGCCGGACCGACCAGCTGTCCTTCGACCGCCTCGAGCTTGACGTCGATCCGCACCGCCTTGGCTGCGCGCAGGGCGGCGCGCTCGGCGCGGGTCGCGGTCCAAACCATCTGGGGGTCGCCGCCGGCCGCCGCCAGGACCGGCCGCCCCTGCGTGTCGAGGCCCCGGACCGCGACGTCGCGGCCGGGCTTCAGGCCGCCAAACACCAGCTTGGGCGGCGGGCGACTCATGCCTTGCCCGAAAGGCGGGCCAACAGCCGCGCGAAGAAGCCCCGCGGCGCGTTGGGGACGCGCTTGCGGATGACCACCGCCGCCTGCCAGAAGCGAGCGGGATCGTCGACATAGCGCACCACTTCGCCGCCGTGCGGCGCGGCCTGCTTGGCCACGAACTTGGCGGTCACGACCGTCTCGCCATAGACGTCCGGCTCGCGATAGTCGCCGCCGCCCGACGGCAGATAGGCAATGCCGTTGTTGGCCAGGTCCGCGCGCAGCTGCGGCAAGCGGTCCTTGTACGCCGACAGGGCGGCCAGCCAGGCATTGGGAGAGTCGGCGTCGGTGGCTTGCAGGAAATCGAGGAATCGGGGCGGCTCGACTGTGAACACCAGCTGACCGCCGGGCGCCAGCACGCGCAGCAACTCGGCTAGCCAGGCGCGGAACAGGTGCGGCGGCAGGTGGGTGAAGACCGAGTAGGCCGTGATCAGCCGGAACGAATCGTCGGCGAACGGCAGCGGCTGACCGTTGGTGATCGTCTCGAACCGGCCCGGCAGATTGGCTTGTCGGCAGAAAGCGACCATGTCGGGATCGATGTCGACTCCGACCATGTCCTCGGCCCTGAAGTCGCGCAGGAAGAAGCGCCCGATCCGCCCCCAACCGCAGCCGAAATCCAGATAGCCCTTGCCGCTGGACCGCTTGTAGGCGCGGTCGCTCATGCTCTCATGGGCGAAACGATAGAAGACGCCCGCTTCGTTCAGCGCGTCTTCGTAGGCCGAGCCGACGAACTGCCGCTGAATCTCGGCCGACGGGAAGTCGGGGAACACCAGGCCGTCCTGGGTGCGCTCGGCGACCGAGCGCTTCAGGCGCGCGATCCAGGCGCCTGGACCTTCGCCCCGGATGTCTTCGTGGGCGAGAAGGCGGGTGGAGACTGTCATGCGACTTGGGCTTCCCGGTAGGCTAGCCACTCTTCGGTCGGGCCGAGGAAGATGATGCGACCGGCCTGCAGCTCGCAGACGCGGTTGCAGACGCGACGGACAAGGTCGTGGTCGTGGGTGGCCATGACCATGATCTTGGCGTCCTCGACCATGCGGTGCATGCGCTGAGCGGCCTTCTGCACGAAGGCGGCGTCGCCGGCGCTGAGCCACTCGTCCAGCACCAGGATATCGGCCTCGAACTCGGTGGCGACCGAGAACATCAGGCGCGCCAGCATGCCGGCCGAATAGGTGCGGACCGGCAGGTGCAGGAAGTCGCCTAGCCCCGAGAACTCGGCGATGGCGTCCACGCGGCTGTCGATCACCTTGCGCGACAGGCGGCGCATCAGGCCCAGCTTGTGGATGTTGCGAAGGCCGGTCGCCTCCATGTCGACGCCGGCGTTGATGGCGATCATCGAGGTGATGTCGCCGTCGATTTCCAGCTCGCCGCGGGTCGGCGAATAGATGCCGGCGATCACCTTCAGCAGGGTGGTCTTGCCCGAGCCGTTATGCCCGACGAGCGCGATGCGGTCGCCCTCGACGATCTCGAGATTGATATCCGACAGCGCCTTGACCGCGGCGACGTCGCCGGCGGCCTTGTACATCTTGCCGCCGACCGCGAGGTTGAACACGGCGCTGCGCAGCGATTGCGAGCGCAGGCTGTAGACGAAGTAGTCGAGGTCGACGTTCGTCAGCTTGATCCGGTGCGTCATCGCTGTCTCCTACAGCCAGAAGACCACGCGCTTGCGGAACATGGCCAGCAGCGCGAAGGCGATTATCGCCAGGACACCGGTCATGCCCAGCGTCCACCACCAGTCGAGCGCGGCGGGGGCATGGCCAGTCAGCGGCGCGCGCAGTAGTTCGACCTGGTGGGTGAACGGGTTGAGCTCGACCATGCGGCGGCTCTTGGGGCTCAGGTTGTCGGTCACCCAGAATACCGGCGTCACATAGAAAAGAAGCTGGACGACATAACTCATCATGTAAGCCACGTCGCGGAAGCGGGTCGACGGGATGGCGATGATGAAGCCTTGCAGGCAGACGATCAGCAACATCACGACCAGGGCCGGGATCAGCGTCCAGTGAGGCGCGACGAACCGGCCGATGATCAGCATCACCGCCCAGAAGGCGATCGCCTGGAACAGGAAGTTCGTCGCCGCCTTTTGGGCGTGCAGGAAGACGTAGAAGCTGAGCGGCAGGCGTTGGCTCTGCATCAGGCCGGCGTTGTAGAGGAAGATCGCCTGCGCTTCAGCCATGGCCGTGCCGACCAGCGACCAGGCCAGCAAGCCGGCCACCACCTGCGGAAAGGTGCCCATCAGGTTCACGCCCATCATGGCGCTGACCAGGAAGGCCAGGGCAAAGGCGACAACCAGCAGGTTGCAGGCCATCCAGAACGGACCCAGGATCGAGCGCTGGAAGCGCGACGCCGTCTGGTCCAGGCCGAGCCGCCACCACAGGGGGGCGAGGCGAATGCCGTCTCCCACGTCCTTCAGCGCCGCCATCAAGGGACTCGGCATGCGGATCCTTCCTCAACGCCTCACGGCGGTCAGCAAGGCGCCTGCTTACAGAGCCCCGAGCCGCCCGACAATGCTTAGGAAGGCCGCCGAGCGCGGGTTTCCCAACTCGCGCCCGACCTGTTGCGTAAAAACTTTAGTCGAGCTTTCGGGACCGTCCGGCGCGCCGATCCCCCGCGCGCGCTTTATGCGCTATATCTCGGACAATTGGACCGGCGCCGTCGAACGGGGGATGAAAGCGCCGCCCGGATCCGAGTATGCTGACGCTCGAGGCGCCCGTGACGGCCCGTGCGCGCGGCGCGGGCCGAGGAGCCTCTCAAGGCCAGGTTTGAAACACAATTTCTTAGTTTGCTTGACATGGAATATGCCTTCCATACACCTGTCCCAAAACCAGAGTGATGCTCGGCATCCAATAATCAGACATTAGGAAGAGAAGCCCCATGACCCGCCCTCTGCCGTCGCGCCGACGCTTCTTCGGCCTGGTGTCCGGACTGGGCCTGGTGTCAGGAATGGGGCTGACGGCCGGCTTGCTGGGCGCCTGTTCGCGCGGCGGCCAGGACGCTTCCGAGGTCGTGGTCAGCTTCAACGATCTGTCGCAGCCGTTCTTCGTGGCCATGCGCCGCGAACTCGAGGACGAGGCCGGCAAGCTGGGCGTCAAGGTCCAGGTGATGGACGCCCAGAACAATTCCGCCAAGCAGATCGCCGACCTCGAGGCCGCCGCCGTGCAGGGCGCCAAGGTGGTGATCGTGGCCCCGACCGACTCCAAGGCCCTGGCCACCGCTACTGATGAATTGGCCGAGCAAGGCGTGACGGTGATCTCGGTCGATCGCAACATCGTCGGCGGCAAGACGCCGGTGCCGCACGTCGGGGCCGACAACGTGGCCGGCGGCCGCGCCATGGCCGACTGGGTGGTCAAGACCTATCCGAACGGCGCACGCGTGGTGGTGATCACCAACGATCCCGGCAGCTCCAGCTCGATCGAGCGGGTCAAGGGCGTCCACGACGGCCTCGCGGCCGGCGGCCCGGCGTTCAAGATCGTCACCGAGCAGACCGCCAACTCCAAGCGCGACCAGGCCCTGACGGTCACCCAGAACGTGCTGACCTCGATGCACGACACCCCGCCGGACGTGATCCTGTGCCTGAACGACGACATGGCCATGGGCGCGCTGGAGGCCGTCCGCGCCGCCGGCTTCACGCCCGACAAGGTCAAGGTGCTGGGCTTCGACGCCATTCCCGAGGCCCTGGCCCGTATCAAGGCCGGCGAGATGGTCGCGTCGGTCGAGCAGAACCCCGGCCAGCAGATCCGCACCGCCCTTCGCCAGGCGGTGGCCAAGATCAAGACCGGCGCCGCGCCCAAGAGCGTCAGCCTGATCCCCGTGCTGATCACCAGCGCCAACCTCGCCGAGGCCTCGCGCATCGCCGAGGTGAAGTAGGCGACGCCATGGCTCTTCTGGACGTCAGCCAGGTCAGTAAGCGCTTTCCCGGCGTGCTGGCCCTCGATCAGGTCCGGCTGCAAGTCGGACCCAAGGCGGGACAGGGCGAGGTCCACGCCTTGCTGGGCGAGAACGGCGCGGGCAAGTCGACCCTGATCAAGATCCTGTCGGCGGCCCACGCGGCCGACGAGGGGACCGTGACGTTCGACGGCCGGCCGCTGGACCCGCGCGACACGCCCCTGCGCCGCCAGCAGCTGGGCATCGCCACGATCTACCAGGAATTCAACCTGTTCCCGGAGCTCAGCGTCGCCGAGAACATGTATCTGGGCCGCGAGCCCAAACGGCTGGGCCTGATCGACTGGAGCCGCCTGCGCGCCGACGCCCGCGCCCTGCTCGACGAACTCGGTCTGCCGCTGGATCCGGACGAGCCGGTCCGCCGCCTGACCGTGGCCGAGCAGCAGATGGTCGAGATCGCCAAGGCGATGACCCTGAACGCCCGGCTGATCATCATGGACGAGCCCACGGCCGCCTTGAGCAGCCGCGAGGTCGACCGCCTGCACGCCATCATCGCCGGCCTGAAGGCGCGCGGCGTCAGCGTCATCTACGTCTCTCACCGGCTGGCCGAGGTGAAGGCCATGTGCGACCGCTACACGGTGATGCGCGACGGCCGCTGGGTGGCCAGCGGCGACGTCGCCGAGGTCGAGGTCGGCGACATGGTCCGGCTGATGGTCGGCCGCCACGTCGAGTTCGTCCGCCGCGTCCGCTCGGGCCCGCCCGGGCGCGTGGTGCTGAAGGTCGAGAGCGTGACCCCGCGCCGGCCGCGCCTGTCCACGCCGGGCTATCTGAAGGACATTCGCCTGGAGGTCCGGGCCGGCGAGATCGTCGGCCTGGCCGGCCTGGTCGGGGCCGGCCGCACGGACCTGGCTCGGCTGATCTTCGGGGCCGACGCCATCGCGTCGGGCTCAATCCATCTGGACGACAAGCCGCTGAAGCTGAAGTCGCCGCGCGACGCGATCCGGGCCGGCGTCATGCTGGTGCCCGAGGACCGCAAGCAGCAGGGCTGTTTCCTCGACCACTCGATCCGCCACAATCTCAGCCTGCCCAGCCTGGGACCGCTCAGCCGGTTTGGCCAGTGGGTCGACGAGCGCGCCGAGCGCGACCTGGTCGAGACCTATCGCCAGAAGCTGCGCATCAAGATGGCCGACCAGGAGACCCCGATCGGCAAGCTGTCCGGCGGCAATCAGCAGAAGGTGCTGCTGGGCCGCTCGATGGCGCTGGCGCCCCGCGTGCTGATCGTCGACGAGCCCACGCGCGGCATCGACATCGGCGCCAAGGCCGAGGTTCACCAAGTGCTGTCCGACTTGGCCGCCCAGGGCGTGGCGATCGTCGTCATCTCCTCGGAGCTGGCCGAGGTCATGGCCGTCAGCGACCGGATCATCGTCTTCCGCGAAGGCGCGATCGTCGCCGATCTCGAGGCCGACGCGGCCACCGAAGAAGGCCTGATGGCCTATATGGCGACCGGCGCCGGCCGGCCCTCGCCGTCAGGAATGGAACTCTCTCCCCAATGACCGCCTCCCCGACGCTCTCCCCCGAACCGACCGCCCAGCAGGCCGCGCCACCCCCCGGCCGTCGCTTCGATGTGCTGGCCTTCGCGCGCAAGCACCGGACGATCCTGTTCCTGCTGCTGCTGATCGCCGCCTTCGGGATCGTCAACGAGCGCTTCCTGACGATCCGCAACGCGCTGAACATCCTCAGCGAGGTGTCGATCTACGGGATCATCGCGGTCGGCATGACCTATGTGATCCTGATCGGCGGCATCGACGTGGCGGTCGGCTCGCTGCTGGCCTTCGCCTCACTGGCGGCGGCCTATGTGATCACCACGGTGGTCGGGGAGTCGCCGGTCAGCTGGCTGATCGCCCTGGCCCTCTCCAGCGTGGTCGGCCTGGTCGGCGGCTATATCCACGGCAAGGCGGTGACCTGGCTGCACGTGCCGGCCTTCATCGTCACCCTGGGCGGCATGACCGTCTGGCGCGGCGCGACCCTGATCCTGAATGACGGCGGCCCGATCTCGGGCTTCGACGCGGCCTACCGCTGGTGGGGCACGGGCGACATCCTGTTCGTGCCGGTCCCGGTGGCGGTGTTCGCCCTGGTGGCGATCGTCGGCCACGTGGTGCTGCGCTACACGCGCTATGGCCGCCAGGTCTACGCCGTCGGCGGCAACGCCGAGGCCGCCCGGCTGTCGGGCGTCAATGTCGATTTCATCGTCACCAGCGTCTACGCGGTGATCGGCGCCTTGGCCGGCCTGTCGGGCTTCCTGCTGTCGGCCCGCCTGGGCTCGGCCGAGGCCGTGGCCGGCACGGGCTACGAGCTGCGCGTCATCGCCTCGGTGGTGATCGGCGGGGCCAGCCTGAGCGGCGGCTCCGGCGGCGTCGGCGGCACCATCCTGGGCGCCCTGCTGATCGGCGTGCTGTCGAACGGCCTGGTGATCATGCACGTCACCTCGTACTTCCAGCAGGTGGTGATCGGCCTGATCATCGTCGCCGCGGTCGCCTTCGACCACTACGCCCGCACCCACAAGGCCTGATTCCGATGCGTCTCCTGAGCGGTCTTCTCCTCGGCGCCGCCCTGGTGGCGCTGCCGCTCGCGGCGCTGGCCCAAACCGCCGCGCCCGACCTGACGCAAAAGGTCGACCCGTTCGTGGGCGTCGACGGCGGCGGGGTCACCGGCGGCAATACCGTGCCCGGCGCCGGCGTGCCGTTCGGCTTCGTGTCGCTGAGCCCCGACACCACCAACGCCGACACCAACGGCTACGATTCCAGGAGCCCGATCATGGGCTTCAGCTACACCCACGTCAGCGGCACCGGCGGCTCTGGCAAGTACGGCAACTTCCGGGTCACGCCGACGGTCGGACCTCTGAAGCTGAACCATCTGCACTTCGGCAAGACCGACGAGCGGGCCTCGCCGGGCTATTATTCCGTCGGCCTGGGCAACAGCGACGCCGAGCGGATCAAGGTCGAGCTGACGGCCTCGCGCCGGGTCGGCTTCCAGCGCCTGACCTACCCCGCCGCCGCCGACAGCCAGCTGATCTTCGACGTCAGCTCGGTGGTCGCCATGCGCGGGCGTGGGCAGCGGGTACGGCTGGCCAAGGTCGAGCTGATCGACGACCACACCCTGGCCGGCGAGGTCACGGTCGAGGGCGGCTGGAATCCCGCGCCCTACACCCTCTATTTCCACGCGGTCGTCGACCGGCCGGCCAAGGCCTTCGGGGCCTGGAAGGCCGGCCAGGGGACGTTCGAGGCCAAGCCCGGCGTCGGGCGCTCGGAAGGCGGTTCACAGGTCAAGAGCCCGGCCACCCGCCAGGGCCTGATGATCGAGTACGACACCGAGCGCGAGTTCTCCAATCGCCTCGGCGCCTATCTGACCTTCGACACCACCAGCCAGCGCCAGGTCCAGATGAAGCTGGCCGTGTCGTTCGTCAGCGCCGCCAAGGCCCGCGCCAACCTGGCCGAGGAGATGCCCGGCTGGGCCTTCGACGCCTATCGCCAGGCGGCGCAGGCCCAATGGGCGGACGCCCTGGCCAAGATCCAGGTCGAGGGCGGCACGGACGAGCAGCAGCGGATCTTCTACTCGGCCCTTTATCGGGCCCACACCATGCCGCACGATCTGAGCGGTGAGAACGTCTGGTGGAAGTCCGACGAGCCCCACTACGAGGACTTCTACACCCTGTGGGACACGTTCCGGACGCTGCACCCGCTGCTGACCGTGATCCAGCCACAGCGGCAGCGCGACATGCTCCGCTCGCTGATCGACACCTACAAGCACACCGGCTGGATGCCCGACGCGCGCATCGCCGGGGCCACCGGCATGACCCAGGGCGGCTCCAATGGCGACGTCCTGGTGGCCGACGCCGTGGTCAAGCGCCTGGGCGGTTTCGACCAGGCCCTGGCCTATGAGGCGATCCGCAAGAACGGCGAGGTCGACACCGACCAGCCCTTCCTGCAGGGCCGGGTGCTGAAGGACTATCTGAAGCTGGGCTATGTGCCCTTCACCCAGACGCGGTCGGCTTCGCGCACCCTGGAATACGCCTATGACGACTACGCCATCGGCGTGGTGGCCAAGGCCCTGGGCAAGACCGCCGACGCCAGGCGCTATCTCGCGCGCGCCGGCAACTGGAAGAACCTCTGGGACGACAAGCTAGGCTGCGTCCGCCCGCGTTACCCCAATGGCGAATGGGTCGAGAACTACAGCTGCACCTACGAGTATCCGGACCGCTCGGGACCGTGGTGGGACGCGCCGTTCTACGAGGGCAATTCCCTGCAGTACTCCACCTATGTGCCGCAGGACGTGGCCGGGCTGATGGCCAAGGCGGGCGGCCGCGAAGGCTTCGCCACCTGGCTGGACCAGCTGTTCGACGGCCACTACTCGCAGGGCAACGAGCCCGACATCCTGGCGCCGTACCTCTACATCCACGCTGGCCGGCCCGATCGCACCGACGAGATCGTCCGCCAGCTGATGGCCAAGCACTATCACGCGACCCGCACGGGCCTGCCGGGCAATGACGACGCCGGGGCGATGTCCAGCTGGTACGTCTGGAACGCCCTCGGCCTCTATCCGAACGCCGGTCAGCCCTACTACTACATCGCCTCGCCGGTGTTCGCGCGCGGCGTCATCGCGCTGGAGGGCGGCAAGACCTTCGTCGTCGAGGCCCCGGCGACCTCGGAGGCCAACCGCTACGTCGCCGCCGCGACCTTGAATGGCAAGCCGCTGGACCGCGCCTGGATCACCCACGACGAACTCGCCAAGGGCGGGGTGCTGGCGCTGACCATGGGCCCGAAGCCGTCGGCCTGGGCGACCACGTTCATGGCTCCGCCGAACGGGCAGTGAAGAAAAATCCCTCTCTCATAGAGAGAGGGAGGGGCCCGCCGCCGCAGGCGGTGGGAGGGTGAGAGGTTTCGCCGTAAGCCGGAGAAACCGAGGCCCTTTCACCGCACGCGCCAAAGGTGCGAGTTCATGTTCCCGCTGTGGCGCCTTCGTCAGAGCCCTGTTCTGGGAGACTGTAACCACTCACCCTCCCACCGCTTCGCGGCGGGCCCCTCCCTCTCTCWYAGAGAGAGGGATTCCGGTGGGCGCTCAGCGCGCGGCCAAGCGATACAGCCCCGATCCGTGCGACGGCAGCTGAACCGAGAACCGGCCGGCGACCTTGCCAAGATCGCTCCGCGTCCAGAGGTCCCGCGCCGTGACCGCCCCAGGCAGGCCCATGGCCTTGAGGTCGACGCCGACCTCGCGCGCCTTGCCGCCGGTGTTGAACAGGGCCAGGTACGCATCGCCGTTCGCCGCCTTCGCCGTCCAGACGCGGATCCCGTCCTCGACGAAGTGCGGCTGGTTGCTCCGCGAGGCCTGGTTGACGGCGATGACCTCGGGATTGGTCAGCAGGGCCTTGGTCGGCGCGTCGAGGTGGCGGAGATCCCCGCCCATGATCAGCGGCGAGCGGGCGATCGACCACAGGGTCATCAGGGTGCGCTGTTCGTCGGGCGTGAACTTGGTGTCGCGCTCGCCCAGAGCCAGGCGGCCCAGCGGCAGCATGTCGGCGTCGGGCCAGCCGCCGTCGCCGATATAGGGCGACCAGTTTTCCAGGCGCGTGAACTGGGCGTCCAGCATCTTCCAGTCGTCCCAGAAGTCGTCCGAGATCCGCCACATCTGGGCGTGCTTCTTGGCGTGGGCGCCGCGCACGACCGGGGTCTCGCCCGGCGACATCGACAGGATCATCGGCCGGCCCGAACGGCCGATGGCGCGGTGGATGGCCTCGATCTCGGCCGCGTGGGCGTCGTAGGGCCGGCTGAGGTCGTCGACCTTGACGAAGTCCACGCCCCAGGAGGCCAGCAGCGCGAAGACGCTGTCGTAATAGGTCTGGGCGCCCGGCTTGCTCATGTCGACCCCGTACATGTCGGGGTTCCACGAGCAGATGCTGCGCTTGTCGACGATGTCGGCGATCGGGATGTTGGTTCCCAGCACCTTCAGGCCGCGCTCGACCGCCAGGCGCGGGGCGCCGCGCATCAGGTGGACGCCGAAACGCAGGCCCAGGGCCCGGCAGCGGTCGGCCAGCGGCTTGAAGCCTTTGCCCCCGGCGCTGGACGGGAAGCGGTTCGGCGCCGGCAGCAGCCGGCCGTTCGGGTCCAGGGTCGGGACGGGCTTGGCCGCGTATTCGTAGCTGCTGGCGCCGGGCTCGTACCACTGGATGTCGACGGTCAGGATGTCGTAGCCGGCGGGCAGCAGCTCGCGGGCCATGATCCCCGCCTGCTCCAAGGTCTGGGCCTCGGTGATCGTGGTGGCGAAGCTGTTCCAGCTGTTCCAGCCCATCGGCGGGGTCGGGGCCAGCAGGGGTTTCTTCTTGACAGGCGGCTTGGTCGCCGCGGCGGCGGGCAGGGCGCCCAGGGCCGCGGACGCGCCCAGCAGGCCGCGACGGCTCAGCTTCATCGTACTCATCGGGACGCCTCTAGTGGTTTTCGTGGGTCGGGATCACCTCGGGCGTGACCAGGCGCAGCTGATCCAGCCCGACGCGGCCGGCGCGCGAGACAACGGTGACCGTGTGGCGGCCCGGCGAGAGCACGGGGCCGGCGGTGGCCTTGAGCAGATTGTCCAGCACCCCTTGGGCCCAGGCCGGCGAACCGACCGTACGCGGCCAGCGGACGCGCTGGGGCGCGGCCCCATCGACGCTGACGTCCAGCTCGATCTCCTTGGCCTGGCCGTCGGGGAAGATCGGCAGCACGCCGACCTGCACGCTGCGGCCCGCCGCACCGACCTCGACATTGAAGGTCAGGGTCGCGCCGGGCGCGTCGGCGATCATCACCCCACGCCCCCGGCCCACGCCCTCGACCAGACGCCAGCCGGTATTGGTCAGGAAGGTCTCGGCCTCGACGATCGGCGAGCCGGCGGGCGCATTGCCGTCGACCACGGCCAGGAACTTGGCCGGATCCGAGATCAGGCCGCCGCCGGGCATCGGCACCGGACGGGCGCGATAGATGCGCCACTGGCTGTCGGCCGGCTCCTCGGGCATCAGCCAGCGCCACTTGCCGCCGGCGATCTTGGTGTTGAAGCGGTCGGTCAGGGCGGTGATCTCGCCCTGGGCGTCCACCGCGGCGGCGCCCGCCGAGCGGGCCATGACCTGGTCGTCGTCGATCAGCTCGTTGTAACGCTCGGCGGCGAAGAACCGCATATTGGCGGCGGCCGAGACGCGGATCGGGAACTCGACCAGCTCGAACCAGGCGTCGGCCTGCTCCGGCGAAACCTGAGCCCCCGCCGCCTTGGTCGCATCCACCAGCTTGCGGAAGGCGCGGAGCCGGTCGTTGACCTCGTCCGGTGTATAGCTGCTGAGGTGGCGGCTCTCGGCCTTGGGCTGCCATTCCATGTGCTCGGGCCGGCGCTCGAAGTTCAGCCGGTAATAGGTGTCGAGCAGGTCGGCGGTCTTGCCGGCCAGGGCGGGGCCAAAGGCGCGGCCGCTCCAGTCCTCCAGGAACTGCCGCTGGCTCTTGCCGCGCCAACGATCGATGTCCCAGGCCATCTCCAGGAAGTGGCTGGTCCCGATCTCGGCCGGCTTGATGTCGCCGACATTGGCCACCCAGACGTTGCGCGCGCCCTTGTCCCAGGCGTGGATCATCTCCTCCTGAACCAGGGCCGGCGGCGTCGTACCCAGCCACAGATAGGACAGCGGATAGCCCAGGTACGACAGGTGGTAATAGACCCCCGCTCCGCCCTTGCGGTTGGCCTCCTCGGCGCTGGCGAACTGGCGGATGTAGCCGAAATTGTCGTCGGGCCAGACGATGGTGACGTCGTCGGGGACCTTCACGCCGGCCCGATAGATCTCCAGCACTTCCTTGTACGGAACGAAGATCTGCGGAACCTTGGCTAGATCCGGCGAGACGTTCTTGCTGAGGATCTCGCGCTGGTCGGCGATGATCCTGTCCAGCAGGGCGACCTTCTCCTGGATGGTCTTGGGCCCGACCATGCCGCTGTCGTGGATGCCGCGCATGCCCACGGTCCACAGGCTTTCATAGCCGGCGTTGGTCTTGGCGCGCTCTTCCCAATAGGCCTTCACGCCGTCCGGATTGGTCGCGTAGTTGAACTTGTCGGGCGCGTCCTTCCACTCGCCGACATTGTTGCGCAGCATGGCCTCGGCGTGGGACGAGCCCATGACGATGCCGTACTCCTCGGCCAGCTTGGCGTTGGCCGGGTCGGAATTGAACGGCGCGGTCGTGTGGTGCATGGCCGGCCACAGGGTGTTGGCCTTCAGGCGCAGCAGCAGGGTGAAGATCCGGCGATAGGTCTTGGGTCCGATGTCGCCGCGCTCGGGGTCGAAGGTCTTGGCCGCCCACGGATAGAGGCCCCAGTCCTCGTCATTGACGAACACGCCCCGATAGCGGACCGACGGCGGGCCGAAGCGGTGGACGCCGGCGCGCACGAACAGCGTGTCGCGATGCTGCGGCGTCACGTCGGCCCACCAGGCCCAGGGCGAGACGCCCATGGCCTGGGCGACCTCGTAGATCCCGAAGGCGGCGCCGCGACGATCGCTGCCGATCACCACCAGGGCCTTGTCGACGCCAGGCAGCGGACGGTCGACCGAGGCGATGACGAAGCTTTCCCAGGCGCCGGTCAGGCGCGAGACGTCGACCTTCTTGGCGGCGACCAGCTGGTCGATCAGCTTGCCATGGCCCAGCGTGCCGACCAGGATGACGGTCTTGCCGGCGGGCGCGGCCGCGACGGCGACCGACTGCCCCGTGACGGTCTTGATGTCCTCGGCCAGGTCGTCGGCGGCGTGGCGGACGACGGCGGCGTCGGCGGGATCGACGACAATGGTCGGCGCCTTGCCCGGCTCGACCAGCACGAAGCCGCCGCGCGGCAGGCTGTCGCTAAAGATCGGCTCGGCCTCGGCCGCGGTCCGCGTGGGCTGGGCCGCGATGGCCCCGGTCGTCACACCAAGGCACAGGGCGAGCGCCCAGACTCCCGCGGTCGCGGATCGAACCCACTGCATCGATATTCCTCAGACAAATAGCTCGCCGGCCACACTAATGGACCTTGAGCTCAGATCAACGGCACGCCGACCCGTCCGCCGCGATCAGCTCGATTTCCGCGACTTGGACGGCCTTGCCCTTGGTCACCTCGAACCGGTAACGCGCATAGGCCTTGGCGGTCAGAGCGAACGTCTGGGTCGCGTGACGGTGGGCGAAGCTTTGACCGCGCCGCGCGTCCAGCTTGACCCAGCGCTTGCCGTCGAAACCGCTGAAGCGCCAGGCGGTGGGATCGGCGATGTCGGGACCGACGCTGACCGTATAGGCCTTCAGGCAGGCGGCGGCCGGACGGGTGAACACGGCCGACTGGCCGGCCGAGGCGGTCCAGACGGTCGAGGTCTTGCCGTCGGTCAGGGCCGGAACGTCAGTCTCCGCCTTCAGCACCGCGCCGTCATAGGCCCACTGGCCGGGGGTCGCGCTCATCGCGAAGCTCAGCACCCCGCCGGCCAGCAGCTGCGCCTGCGAGATGAACGGGGCGGACAGCGGCGTTCCGTTCAGGGCAGCGCCGGCGATGTACGGATGATCGGCCGCGGCGTTGGTCGCCAGAATCTCCAGCGTCTTGCCGCCTTCCAGATGGACGACGCTGCGCGGGTGACGCGGCCCGTGCAGGTAGAAGAGATCGCTCCCCAGCTTCGGGAACAGGCCCAGGCGGTTGAAGACGTAGTTGGAGCTCATCGCTCCGGCGTCCTCGTCGCCCGGATAGGCGGTGTCGGTGAAGTGCTTGAACACCTCGCCCGACCAGTAGGACGACAGGTCCGCCCGGCCCAGGGCGTGAAACAGCCAGGGCGTGGCGAACGACGGCTCGTTGGTGATGTCGATCAGGCCGGCGTCGAGGGCGTGGTTCAGGCGCTCGTTGAACCGCACCCGCCCGCCCATGGCCTCGACCAGGCCCGGCAGGTCGTGCAGCACGCCGTAGGAATAGATCCAGGCCGTGCCCTCGTAATAGCCGACGTTGTTATGGACCTTGCCGTCCCAGCCCAGCTTCGGATCGATGTCCTGGAACTTGCCGTCGGGATAGCGCGGCATCAGGAAGCCGTTGAAACCGTCGCTGGTGGTCTCCGGGTTCCAGATCTTGCGCCAGTTCTGGGCGCGCTGGGTCAGGGCCTGGGCTTCGTCGGCGTGACCCGCCTTCGCGGCGACCTGGGCGGCGAAATAGTCGTTCAGCGCGAAGCCTAGGGTCGACGACCCTGACTTGGCGCGCTGGTTGTTGGGCTCGGGGCTGAGGTCGCCGACCCCGAAATAGCCGCTCTCCAGATAGCGCGGCCGGCGGCGCTCGAAGGCGTTGAAGTGGGTCACGCGCCAGGCGTCGGTCCAGGTGACGCCGGGGGCGCCGCGCAGGGCCGCCTCGCCCAGCACGTTGTCGACCTCGTCGCCGCCCTGGCCGACATGATAGTTCTGGCCGCCGATGATCGCGGTGTCGGCGGCGCCGAACTTGTCGAAGGTGTGGATCAGCGAGTTCAGATTGGCCGCGTAGTCGCTGGGCCGCAGCACCGACATTAGCGGGAACAGCGTCCGGTAGGTGTCCCACAGCGTGTAGTGGTCGTCCCAGTTCGGCCGCCCCAGCTCCTTGGCCGGCTGGTCCAGGGTGCGGTCCCGCGGGTGGGTCGAGGCGTGGTAGAACGCCGTGTAGAACCGACGGGTCTGAGCTTCGGACAGGCCGGAGACCTCGATCTCGCCCAGGCGGTCGTTCCAGGCGGCCTGGCTCTGCTGGCGGACGCGGTCGAAGCTCCAGTCGGGGATCTCGCGGTCCAGCAAGGCCTCGGCGGTCTCGGCGCTGGTGAAGGACACCGCGATCTTGACCAGCAGCGGCTTGTCCTTGTCGGCCTTGAAGGTCGCCCACGCCCCCAGGCGCGCGTCCGGCCCGGTCTTGCCCTCGGTGGCGCCGGCCAAGCGGTCCTGCTGGTTGAACACGCCCCAGGCGGTGGGCTTCTGGTCGAACTTGGCGACGAACCAGATGTCGATCAGGGCCGGGTTCCAATAGCCCTTGGCCTTGACGTGGCCGACGATCTTGCCGTCGGCGGGGAACAGCTTCACGTCGGCTTGGTCGGAGGCGACCAACCCGCCGACCTTGCGCGTGACGTCGAAGACCAGCTGGGCTTGATCCGTGGCCGGATAGGTCAGGCGGTAGATGGCCGAATAGTGGGCCGGGGTGACCTCGACCCGGGTGTCGTAGCGCGACAGGCGCACCGAATAGGCGTCGGCGGCCAGGACCTCGTCGGCCTTGGGCGACAGGTGGGCGGCCTCGTCGAACTGGGCTTGGCCGACCTGGGGCGACAGCAGGAACGTGCCGTAGGTGGTGACCCCGCCCGACCCTTGGGAATGCAACTGGGCGAAGCCGCTGATCGGCTCGGCGGCGTTGTAGCCAGCGTTGCTGGGGTTGGGGGTCTCGGGCGACGGATGAATGGAGCCGTTGGGCCGGGTGGGCCCGGGAATGGTGTCGCCTTGGTTGTCGTTGCCGAGGCCGACGGTAAGGGCGGGCAGCCTGTACAGAGACGGGTCGGGCGCGGCCTGGGCGATCGGGCCGGCCGCCAGGGCGGCTAGCACCAGCAGGGGCGTCGCGCGAAATCCCGACATGGAAAAACCTTCCGCTTACTGATCCGACTTACCAGTCCGGCGAGAGAGCAGCGATCCTCGCCGAGAAAATATAGCCGGTCCACGAATGGACCGGCTATCAAGTGGCTTCACGGGGAGTGAAGGTTAGAAGGTGGCGCGCGCCGTCAGGGTGAAGGTGCGGCCATCGTAGTCGACCCAACGCGACACCTTGGTGTCGTTCTCGTACTCGAAGCGCTTCGAGTCCGTCAGGTTATAGGCGTCCAACGACACGGTGAGATTGTCGTTGATGTTGTACGAAGCCGACATGTCCAGCTGACCCCGCGCCCGCACCGAACGGGCGGCGCCGGTGTAGGTGCCGTTGGCGTTCAGCGGATAGTCCGAGCGGTAGTTGTAGACCGCGCGCACGCCATACTTCGGCGTCTCGTAATAGCCGATGAAGTTGACATTGTGCTTGGAGATGCCCGGGAACGGGGCGATCGCGGGGCTCTTCGAGGTCGTGTAGGCGTAGTTGAAGCTGCCGCCGAAGTTCTTCCAGAAGCCCGGCAGGAAATCCAGGTTCTGCTGGATGTTGAACTCGACGCCCTCGACGGTGGTCGGCTTGTCGAGGTTATAGGCGCCGGTGGCGTTGACGTGGATCTGTCGGGTGGCGTTGCTCAGCGCGGTGGCGTTGCAGTAGGTGCCGTCCCACGACAGGGCGCCGAAGCCCCAGGTCGAGCCGTCCGACGGGCAGATGATCGCCGGATCGGTGGTCGTGGCGACGCGTTCGGTGATGTTCTTGTGGAAATAGGCTAGCGAGATCAGACCGTTGGGACGGTTGTACCACTCCAGCGACAGGTCGAACGACTCGGCCAGATAGGGCTTCAGCTTGTTGTTGCCGATCTGCACCGAGACGTCATAGACGTTGACCGAGCCGGAGCTCAGGCTGGTGTTGAAGATCGCACCCGGGCTGACCTTGGTAGACGGCGAATACTGACGCGGGTGCGGGCGGACATAGGTCTTGTAGTAGGCGCCGCGCAAGATCAGGTCGTCGGTGACGTCGGCCACGAAGATCGCCGACGGCAGGAAGTAGTGGTACTTGTTCTTGTATTCGTCGGTCTTGAACGCCGTCGCCGAGCCGATCGAGTCGGTCGGCGGGGTGGTGCGGTCCAGGGTGGTGATGGTGTTCCGGGTGTCTTCGTAGCGGCCGCCGAAGTTGCCGCGCACGCCGTGACCGAAGATCTCGGTGTCGTACTTTGCCTGGATGTAGAACTGATTGACGTCGTTCTCGTTGGTGAAGTTCTTGTCGTAATAGCTGCTGTCGGCGTACTGGATGTTGAAGCCCTGGCTCGACAGGCCACCGCCCTGATAGGCCGTGACCGGACGGACGGCATTCAGGAACTCATGGATGTTCAGCACCTGCCAGTTACGGCTGTAATCGCCGGCGGAGCCGCCCATGAAGTCATCGGCGAACGGCGCCGTAACCATCATATTCGAGGTGATCTTGTTCAGCTGAGCGCCGTAGGCGTAGACCCGATAGCCGGTCGACACATACTTCTCGCGCTCGAGGCGCACGCCGGCCTGCAGGCTCTTGATCGGGCCGAACTTGACGAAGCGCTCGGCGTCGAAGGCGACGGTGTTCAGTTCGTTCCTGGCGAAGCTCTCGGTGCCCTGGATCTGGATCTGGTTGGTCGAGTTGGCCTTGGTCCCGTTGTTGTAGAACGACGTCGGGTCGCCGGGACCGCCCCAGGTCCAGGTCTGGCCGTTGGTGATCGAATTCTGCGGCGACGGGGTGGTCGTGTATTTGAAGGCGCCGATGTCACCAAGACCGGTGGTCACCGAGCCAGTAATGCCATTGCCGCCCGCGCGGGTGTAGTTGGCGACGTCGACCTCGGTCTCGACCGACGAGTTGGCGCCCTTCGACAGGGTCAGGGCGGCGGCCAGGCGCCAGTCATCGTTGCTCCACTCGACATTGCCGAGCACGCCTTTCGACTTCTGGTGCTGCGAGTACAGACGCGTCGAAGACAGACCGTTCATGTTGTTGAACGTGTAGCTTGGATAGAGATAGCGGCCGTCGTTGGTCTTGATCGGCGTGCCGGTCGGGGTGATCACCGTGCCGGCGCCGGCCGTGGCCGACGGCAGGACCGTGTTGATCAGGAAGTACTGGACGGTGTCGGGCAGGTCGCGGTCGGTCGCGAAGCCGATCAGGCCGATCTTGGTGTTGTCGTTCGGCTTCCACTCGAGGCCGCCCGAACCCGACCAGACCTTACCGACGTTCATGCGGGTATACTGGCGGATCTGGCTGTTGGCCCAGACGCCGTTGGTGGCGGTCGACCCGGTGTTGCTGGTGATGAACGGCGTCGCGGCCGTCTGCGACAGACCCAGGGCCTGGCCCAGCGAGCGGCAGTACGAGGTCGCGCTGGCGGGGCAGGCGTTGGCCGAGAAGTACTGGCCATACGTGGCGTTGAACTGTGTCGGCGTCAGGCCCGTCATCGCCGACGTCAGGTAGTCGTAGCTGTTCAGACGGACCGTATCGCGGCGGAAGTTTTCCTTCTTGTAGGCCAGCGTCCCGAACACGGCGAGCGTGTCCGACAGATGCTTGTTGTAGCCGATGGTCGCCGCCGGGGCGTTCAGGTCCCCTAGGGTGTTGTGCTCGAAGGACACCTTCATGAAGCCGCCGTCCTTGCGCGACAGCGCCGGGGCGATCTGCATGTCGACATTGCCCGAGAGGCCGCCGGACACGGTGTTGGCCATCGGCGACTTGGCGATCACGAAGGCTGAGAAGATGTCGGAATTGAACGCGCCCAGCGGCGTGCCCTGGTTGTCGCGCAGCAGCGGCGGATAGGCGAACGACTGGCCGTTCAGCGTGGTGCGGGCGTACTCGCCCGGCATGCCGCGCAGGTTGATGGTGGCGTCGCGACCCTCGGCCTCGCGGTTGATCTGCACGCCCGGGATGCGCTGCAGCGCCTCACCGACGTTCAGGTCCGGAAAGCGGCCCAGGCCGTCCGACGAAATGCCGTCGGTGATCTCGATGGCGGTCTTCTTGGCGCGAACCGCGTTGGCGTAGCTCTGCTTGAAGCCGGTGACCACGACCGCCTCGAGCGTGTCGGTCGAAGACGCGGCCGAAGACGCGGTTTGCGGCGCGGCGGCGGTTTGCGCCGCGGCGAGCGTCGGCAAACCGGCGATGACGGTGGCCGATAGCAGCGCGATCTTGAGGACCCGCCCCCGGGTGTTGTTGATGCTCACGATAGTCCCTCCTCCTCGTTGTGTTCTCGGCGCCTTGCTGGCGACTTATTGGCCTGACCTCTTTAGCGATAACAGGTCATGAGCCCCCCTTCAATTTGTCTGACGATTGTCGTTGACGACGGCCAAACCGTGCTGCCATTATGCAACAATGGAAGCAACACGCTGATTTGAAACGTTTTTTGGAGTCACTTCGGCTTAATTGGCATATTTTTTCACAATCTTACGTTAGAAAAAATATTTCGACTATGCGAAGTGGTCAGGCCAAATTATCAACCAAGAATTGCGACATCCGCTCAACGCTCGCGTCCAGGTTTGGACGCGCGGCCTCCGCAAGGAGGCGCGCCTTTCGGATCGCTGTAGGGGAACGTCGCAATCGGATTCGCCGCCCTGCCTTAGCGGCGCTGTTGCACGAGAACGAATGCATAATGGTCAAGGCTGGAAACGGGGAGACGACCTAATGACGCGGGGTTTGATGGCGGGCGCCGCCTGGCTGGGGATCGCCCTCGCCGCTCAAGCGGAAGAGATCCAGGTCCAGCCGGTCCAGGTGGACGCCTCGCGACCGGACTGGGAGAACCCGGCGGTCTATGCGCGGGGTAAGCTGGCGGCCAGCGMCACCCACTTCCCGTTCGAGAGCCGCGCGGCGGCCCTGGCCGGCGACCCGACCCGCTCGAGCCGCTACCAGACCCTGGACGGCCAATGGTTGGTCATTCAGCTTCTCGCCAT